>CAYSXG010000005.1:0-4782 GCA_964434895.1 uncultured Solibacteraceae bacterium
GGCCAGCAACGAGGCCGCCTTCCTCCTCCAGCTCGTGGCGCGGGCCTACGGCACCTCCAACGTCCACAACTGCTCCTACTACTGCCACCAGGCCAGCGGCGTGGCCCTCGGGGAGGTGTACGGCAGCGGCACGGCCTCCGTCGCCTTGGAGGACCTGGCCCAGGCGGACCTGGCCTTCCTCATCGGCGCCAACCCCGCCAGCAACCACCCCCGCCTCATCACGCAGCTGGTGGACCTGCGGCAGCGGGGCGGGGCCGTCATCGTGGTGAACCCCTTGAAGGAGATGGGCCTCCTGCGCTTCCGGGTGCCCAGCCGGCTGCGGAGCTTCCTTTTCGGCTCCCGGGTCTGCGACCTCTACCTGCAGCCTCGCATCGGCGGCGATATCGCGCTGCTGAAGGGCCTTCTGAAGGGCGTCCTGGAATGGGGCGGCGTGGACGGATCCTTCGTGGCGGACCACACGAGGGGCTGGGAGGCCGTGCGAGCGGACCTGGAGGCCGCGGACTGGGAGGAGCTGGTGGAGGCCTCCGGCGTGCCGCGGGGGGAGATGGACCGGGCCGTGGACCTCCTGCTCCAGCACCGGTGCTGCATCGGCATGTGGGCCATGGGCCGCACCCACCACGCCTTCGGCGTGGACAACGTGCGCGCCCTGGCCAACCTCTGCTTGGCCCGGGGCTGGCTGGGCCGGCCCGGCTGCGGCCTCCTCCCCATCCGGGGCCACAGCAACGTCCAGGGCATCGGCTCCATGGGGGTGGCGCCGGTGATGAAGGAGGCCTTCGCCCGCCGCCTCCAGGACCTCTACGGCATTCCCCCCCTGCCCCCGGGCCAGGACACCTTCCGCTCCATGGAGGCCGCCGCCGAAGGGCGGATCCGGGCCAGCTTCCAGCTGGGCGGCAACCTCTTCGGCTCCAACCCCGACCGGACCTGGTCCTCCAAGGCCCTGGGGGCCATCCCCTTCACCGCCCTCGTCAGCACCAAGCTCAACGAAAACCACGTCCACGGCCGGGGGGGCACCACCCTCGTCCTACCCTGCCTCACCCGGGACGAGGAGGGCCAGCGCACCAGCCAGGAAAGCATGTTCAACTTCGTGCGCCTGAGCGAGGGGGGCGAGGAGCCGGTGGCCGGGGAGCCCCGCAGCGAAGTGCAGATCCTCGCGGACCTCGCCGAGCGCCTGCTCCCGGCCGCCGAGGGGCCCGGCTCCGTGGAATGGGCCCGCCTGCGGGACCACCAGGCCCTCCGGGAGGAGATCGGCCGCGCCGTCCCCGGCTACGGCGAGGCCCCCTCCGGCCAGGAATTCCAGGTCGAAGGACGGGTGCTCCACGAGGCGGCCTTCCCCACCCCGGACCGCCGCGCCCGCTTCGCCGTGACCCCCCTGCCGCGCCTGGACCTCGGGGAGGGGGAATTCCTGCTCATGACCCTGCGCAGCGAGGGCCAGTTCAACACCGTGGTCTACGAGGAGGAAGACCTCTACCGGGGCATCCCGCGCCGGGACGCCGTCCTCCTGAACGCCGCGGACGTGGCCCGCATGGGCCTGAAAGAGGGGGACCGCGTGAAGGTGCGCTCGGAGGTAGGCGCCAAGGCGGCCACCGTCTTCTGCGTGGAGATCCACGAGGGCTGCGCGGCCATGTACTACCCCGAAGCCAACGTCCTCGTGCCCCCCAAGCTGGATCCCCGCTCCCGCACACCGGCCTTCAAGAGCGTCGTGGTGCGGATCGAGCCGTGGAATTAGGTCCCGACCCGGTCCCCATCCGGGACCTCGCCCTCGCCGTGATCGACCTGGAAACCACCGGGGGCCGGCCCCGGGCCGGGTGGGACAAGCGGGAGCGCTTCCTCCCCGCCAGCGAGATCACGGACGTGGGGGTCGTGCTCATGCGGGGCCCCGTGGTGCAGGATTCCTTCGAGCGGCTCTGCGGGATCGAAGGGGAGCTGCCCTCGGCCATCCAGCGCCTCACGGGCATCACGCCGGCCCTGCTGGCGGACGCCGCGCCTTGGGAGCGGGTGGCCCTGGAACTGGCGCCGGTACTGGAGGGCCGCATTTGGGTGGCCCACCACGCCCCCTTCGACGGCGCCTTCCTCAGGGCCTGGCTCCCTCAGGGCCTCTGGCACCGCCATCGGCTGATCTGCACGCGACTCCTGGCCAAGGCCCTCGTCCCCGAAGCCAAGAGCCGCGCCCTGGTGCAGCTCTGCCGCCTGCTGGACATCCCCAACCGCCGCCCCCATCGCGCCCTTCCGGACGCCGAGGCCACGGCGGAGCTGATGAAGCACCTCATCGAGAGGGCCGAGGCCCGGGGCCTGGACGGGGAGGCCTTCCTGGCCCTCGGGGAGATCAGCTGGGCGGGACTTTGAAGGAGCGCTCCAGCAGGCCCGGCATGGCCTGGAATTCCTGGAGCAGCCGCCGGCGCTCCGCCTCCTTCCCCTGGCGCCGGAGGGCCTCCAGGTAGGGCCCCACCAGCTCGGCCACCAAGCCGGCGGCCTCCCCCAGGACCCGGTTCTGGTCCTTGGAGGCCCCGGCCGGGACCCGCCGGGCCGCCTCCCGGACGTGGTCCCGCAGGCCCCCCTCCCAGGCCCGCTGGCACCAGACCTCCAGGGGGCCCCAAGCCTCCCGGTCCCGGAGGCGCTCGGCCACCCTCGTCAGGATCTCGGTGGGCAGGGGCCCCGGCCCCCCCCTGGACGCGGTCTTCCACACCGCCAGGCCGTCCAGGAGGACCGCCGGCGAGGGCTGGCGCGGGTGCACCGCGGCCCAGTCCAGCCAGGCCTCCCACAGCTCCCCGGATTCCGGCCAGCTGCGGAGGCGGCCCTCGAGCTCCGGCAGGGCCCGCAGGGCCGCGCTCTCCCACAGCTCCTTCTGGGGGACCCAGGCGTTCGCGCCGCCGCTGCCCCTCCCGACCTGGAAGGGGGCCAGGCTTCGACGGGCGTCTTCGAGCAGCCGGACCTCCAGCCGGGAATGGGGCATGCGGGCCCGCAGCGCCTCCAAACGCAGCCTCCGGCCCTGGAGGTGGTCAGGATGGCGGAGCAGGCAGAGGCCCAGCTCCTCCAGGCGCGGCGGACCCTGGGCCCTCACCCGGTCCGCCAGGGCCCCGGGGGCGGGCAGCTCCGTGCCCGAATCCAGCACCTCTCGCCCCCGGACGAGCACCCACCTGGGCTCCTCCCCGAAGCGGCCCGCGGCCCTCAGGGCCCGCTGCTCGCCGGGGCCGAAGTCGGCCCAGCCGAGCTCCTCCTCCGGCTGGAAGGCGTCGAAGGCCTCGTGCCGGCGCAGACGCGCCCACTCGGCCTTCCAGGGGGGGGCGCCCAGCAGGCCCAGGCTCAGGGGAGGGGGGAGGCCCGGCTCCTCCGGCGCGGCGGCCGGGGGACGGGCGGCCAATTCCGACAAGGACAGGGAGGGCGGCAAGGAGCGGTCCCCCCGGATGCGCCCCAGGATGGGGGCCAGGGCGCGGGAGAGCTCCGGCCATTCCTTCCCGCTTTCCTGGCGGGCCCATTCGAGAAACTCGCCGGCCTCCGAAAAGCGCTCCAGCGTCACCAGGGCCTTCAGCTTCAGGGGCACCCAGGCCCGCAAAAGGGCCCTCCGGGCGGTCGCCCCGACGAAAAGCTCCCTCAGCTTCGGGTCCCTCGCCTGCGCCAGGGCCGCGCCCGCGATCTCCAGCAGGTCCGAGGCCTCCGGGTCCTTCCAGGCCGCCGCCATGGCCGGGGCCGCCTCGTGGGGGGGCCAGAGGGTCCCCGGGGCGGGCTCCACCGAGGCCAAGACCTCTTTCCAGGACCAGGCGGGGCTCAGGGTCGCGAGGCCCCGGGCCACCTCCCAGAGGGCGGGCTGGTCGGGGTCCCGGCGCAGGGCCTCGGTCAGGCCTTCCTGGGCCTCCCGCAAGGGGCCTTCGAGCAGGCTCGACGTCCGGACCCAGGGGGAGCGGGCTCCCAGGGTGTGGAAGAGCGTTCCGGAATGCCAGGGCCAGCCCTCCACCCGCAGAAGGCCGCGAAGGGCCTCGAAGACCTCCTGGGTGCGCTCCAGATCCTGGGAAGAGGAAGGAGCCTTGTCCGGGCTCCCCTCCGCCAGGGAGCGGAGCCCCAGCAGGCGGCTCGCCAGGTAGAGCCGCTCCCCGGCGGCGTCGCCGTTTTCGGGGTGCTCGAGAAGGAAGCGGTCCAGCCGGTCCCAGCGGGATCTCCAGCCCGTCCCCTCCATGAGCCGCTCCAAGTCCTCCAGGGGGACGGCCTCCCGGCCCTGGCCCAGCAGCTCCCCCCGCGCCCCCACCAGGGCCCAGGCGGCCTCGGCTTCCAGGCGCAGGCGGGTGGCCTCGGCCTCCTCCAGCTCTTCGGCGTCGAGTTCCCCGGCGGCGTTCAGGCGCCAGAAGCGGGGCGTGAGGACCGCTCCCAGCCCCTCCCCCAGTCCCCGATGCAGGAAGGGGAACGGGGCCCGGGGGCCTGAGGCGGGGGCTGCGTAAGGGGGTTGCCAACGGGATCGGGGCCCTGGCGCGTCCAGACGAGCTGCGGTGTACGCAGACGTTGCCGAAGACCGGCTCGGGTAAGATCAGGCGCCGGTTGCTGCGTGAACTTGCGACGATCGGAGAGGTGAAGGGCGACACCACCACGCTCGAGGACTTCACCGTCATCGCCAAACTGCGGGAACAGGACGAGTAATCTTCCAGGACGGCGGGCAGACTTCTTCTGCCCGCCTGCATCACAGGGGGTGCACGCCGGATATCGGTACTCAGGTTTTTGCCGGGAGCGCCGATAGTCAAGGAGAGACCTCCCCTGGTGATCAAACTGGCCGTAATCCGTGCTGTGTGTCTCGCCCTG
>CAYSXG010000005.1:4792-20551 GCA_964434895.1 uncultured Solibacteraceae bacterium
TTGCGCGCCTCCCCCTTCCCCTGGGCCAGGGCCAGGACGGGCAGAAGGAGCATCAGGGCCGGGCGTCGCATGGATTTTCGGGGATGGCCCTATGCTACCGGAATGGATCTCTCCCGCTTTCTCGATCTCGTGCGCACCAGCGGCTGGCAGGGCATGGCCCTCTGGGGCGTGCTGCTGGCCCAGGCCCTGCTTTGGGTGGGCCTGGTGCGGCTCCACCTCTCCATCCAGCGGGAGGAGGCCCCCTGGGAGGAGTGTGTGGGGAAGATCCGCAGCGCCTTCCTGCGAAAAGTGAACGGCGAAGAGGAGCTGAAGGAGCTGAGGGTCCACCACTACGCGCCCCTGGTGGACCGCCTGGTGGCCCTGAACTTCGCCGAAAGCAAGAGCGAGCCCTTCGTGCGCTGGCTGCTGCTGCGCTGGAAGGCCAAGGAGGGCCTGCGCCCCTACTGGATCCGCTGGGGCCACCTGCTCATCGGCTTCGGCGTGGTGGTGTGGTTCCTCAACGGCCTGGGCCTGGACCTGGGCCTCGACGCCCTCAAGCGCACTCCCTGCGACCCGCGCCTGCTCTGGATCTGGCTGGGCTACGCCATGGTCCTGGCCTGGAAGCTCGTGCGCCTCCACGGCAACCTCGAGCGGGTCCAGCGCAGCCTCCTCCTCCCCCGGAAGGACGAGTAGGTCCCGACCCCCCGGCCGTCCAGCGCGGACCTGCCGCCCCTGGGCCCCAAGGGCCATCCGTTCAGCGTTTCCAAGGGCTTTTCGGGGCCTGGCAGGGGTTATCCTGGTCCATCGCCTCGGAACTGGGGTCTCGAGACGGAAGAGGACAGGACATGGCAGCTATCCACACCATGGAACGTACCCGAACCGGAGCCAATGCCTCTGGGACGGATTCCAAAATTCCGTTGCTCGGAAGGGATTCGGATTCAGGGGACGGAGGATCTGAAAACCTGGTTTGGCGAATGCAAAGTTAGACCTCTATGCTCATCAATATTGATCGGGACAATTTTCTAGAAATCCATGCCGAACTGACGGGCATACTAATTGGCCTTACAAGTTCTAACCATAATGATGGAGCCAAACGTCACCTACGTAGAGGTCTTAACATTAGGATCGCAATGATTGAGACCTCGATTCTTGAGTTAGACAAGAACATTCGTGGTAAGAAAACAAACCTTGATGTCTATGAAGCAGCATCACTCTGTTTACACATAAATTCTTACTATATCAACATCGTCGGTGGGTTATACAACCTAGCATGGGCTCTTTTATATCGATTTAGACAAGATACCGTTAGTGAGAATGACAAAGCAGACCAAAAAATGGCCGTGTTATCGAATAAAAAATTACACGAACTTCTAATCGAGAATAAATTAGAAGAATTAGCATTATTGCTCAACGAATTATCCACATGGTTTAAAGAATTAAAAAGCATCAGACATCCCTCAGCCCACCGAATCCCCTTGCTTGTGCCAAGATCCACTCTTAGTGAGCAAGACGTTGACACATACCACCATCTTGATCAGGAAGCTGCGGAGCTGATTCAGTCTGGGCAGTGCGCAGTGGGAATGGCTAAACTCAATGAGGCATCCTCATTAGGCATCTACCAGCCTGTGTTCATCTGTGAAAATCCATCTATTAAGCCATACGATCTAGCCACACAACTCAATTACGATCACCAGCATTGGCTGAAAACGGTCGCGGCAATCCTAAAACATGCATTTATGCCAGCCTAGCCAATCATCCAACCTGGACTCTGCCCCCGCAAGGCACGGTCTGTCCTTCCGCGCCGCTGCAGGCAGTACCGATATACTCCCATCGTTAGGCGTGTTTCTTTGAGATACGCATGCTGAAGGTCCTTACAGCCAGGCATCCCCTTGAAGCTCGCTTGATCGAGGCGCTGCTTGAATCCCATGGAATTGCGGTCGAAATCCGCGGCGAGGCCTTGTATGGAACGGTGGATGGCGGGACCTATGTACCCTCCCTGCTTCCGACCGTTTGGGTGATCGATGATTCGCAAGCGCCCGAGGCGGATGATCTCATCCTCCGATTCTTCAAGGGCGCCTCGACTACGTGCGGTGATGAATCCTGGGCATGCCCGCAGTGCGCCGAGGTTCACGAACCCCAATTCACTTCCTGCTGGCAGTGCAGCACCTCCAAGCCGATCGCAGAACAGGTCTAACCAGCCGTTCAACCCGGATCCAGCCGTGACCATCCCCTTCCACCACCGCAGCATCCGTCCCACCTTTGGGTCGGTTAGCGTGGATCCTTAGGCTGCTCAACTCATGCCTTTACCTATTGCCGAGTTAAAACCAACCCTTACACTTCCAGATAACTCCGGAGGTGGCGTTTATTCCTACTCTGGGCTGCTGGGCTCGATCGGTGGATTGATTTTCGTAATCTACTACGCCTCCACCAAGGCTGAACCACTTGTTCTGCTTGCGATTCCACTGTTGTCGATGGTGGCATATTTACTTTTCCGATCTATGACAACATCCACACCAAGCTCCATTTCCATTACGGCTGATTCGATCATTCTCAGCAACGTCCCGTCTATCCACATCTGGCTCGACAATGCCATTGTCCCTCTCATCATCGAGAAACAAGTTTCAATCAACAGATCAGAGTTCCACTTGGAATGGCTCGGACAATCTCTAACCTGGAACAACCTCCAGGGCGGTAAATCAGTGCATCTTGCCTACGCTCATGAGTCCCAGCCACTTATGGCCTGGCTTACGGGTCACGGCATTCCCTTCCCTCCCATGCCCCTATGAACTTCCCCACAGCCTAACCAGCCGTTCAACCTAGGCCCAACCGTGACCACTTTCTTTGCACCGCCCGTCATCCAGCCCGCGGTCGGGCCTGTGAGCTCGGTTGTTAGCCGACTTGACATTCGCCCAGGCGGCACGCATACTTCATGCGCATCCATGAGGCGCATCATGCAGGCCTATTACAAAACGGACGCTCCGAAAAAACCCGTCAACCTGACACTCAATTCCGATCTGCTCAGACTGAGCAAGGACCTTGGCCTGAATCTCTCCGGATTGGCTGAAGAAGCCATCGCAAAGGCCGTTCGCAGCCGGCTTGAAGAGGACTGGCTGAAAGAAAATGCCGAAGCGATCCAGGCCTACAACAAACGCGTCGAAGCCCACGGAGTATTCAGCGATGGCCTGAGGAACTTCTAATGGCCTCATTTACGGTTTATATAAATCCGGACTCGAAGTCTCAAAAAACCATTCCATTCCTTCTTGATATCCAAAGCGAGCTCCTATCTGGCCTAGATACCCGTGTCGTTATCCCTCTTTATTCAAGATCAGCCGCCAAAGTTCTCCCAATCTCTCGGCTGACCCCTGTTGTCTCATTCCAAGGCAAAGCATTTGTAGCCATGGCTCCAGAGCTCGCGGGTGTCTCCAAGCGTCACCTCGGGCAGGCCATTGGCACGCTGGCTGAGGCTCGGCCTGAATTGGTCGCTGCTCTTGACCTCCTGATTACTGGCTTCTAACCCATCGCCTTGCGGCGTTGGCTAACCAACCGTTCAACCCGGATCCAACCATAACCACTTGCTTCCACCATCGCTACATCCGTCCCACGGTTGGGCCGGTTAGCTCTCGTTGTTAGGTCACCAGCATGATGTTTACCTGGGAGTGGAACCCATCCTTCGGAGGCGAGAAGAAGCCTCAGGAGTTCGAATTCGAGGGCCAGCAGTGGACCTACGCCAGGGGAGGGCGGCACACTTATTTCTGGGTTCCGCTCGTTGTAGGAGTTTGGTGCTTGGCCCAGATTCTTGCTCATGCCCCGGTTGGAGACAGGGTGATTGCAGGCCTTACATTCCTTGGGGTAAGCGCCGGCTGGCTTCTTTCGAGAAGGTATTCAGAGAAGGGATGGCGCCTTTCTTCTGATAATCATTTGTGGGTGGTGACCCAGTCCGGCAAGGCCCACGATGTCGGTCAAATCACAGAAAAGAGATACATCGCCAAGGAGGACTTCGAATGTTTCAAAAGCAAGTCCTTCAACTCACTGCGCTTCCCCATGCTTCGCTTCAATTCCCCCACAAAAATCGCGTCCGTGATTGGCACCTTGCCCAAACTTTTCACTCACGGCTTTCAAATCCCCTTCACGGCAGGCTTTTTCTACACCTCAATCACATGGGGCTCCTTCGAGCTTCAATCGGGTCTTGAGCGATCCGCCTGGGTTGAAACGGATGCAGGTAATAGCTACATCATCGTCACCTACACACCCGAAGCCTTGGCGCAGGGCCTGTCCCTCAATCCCACTCCTTCGTCGGCGGCCTGACCAGCCGCTCAATCCGGGTCCATCCCTGATCTTCCTTCTTTACATCACCTATCATCCGACCCAGAGTTGGGCAGGACGACGCGGGTCACTAAGCCTTTTTCAAGAATGCCAATGGTCTTTTTGAGGTCTCTATGAACCCCACTCTCCAACCCGCCCCAGGATCGAAGGCCGCAAAGAACTGTGGCATTATTTCAATAATTGCCGATTTTACTTGCATAGGCCTTCCGATTGGAATCGTTCTTGCTATCATTGCCCTCGTAAAGCAAAGCAATGCGAAGGCCGCAGCAAAGGCTGAGCCGGATCTATACGAAATGCCGACTCAAACCGGCCTAGTCACTGGCATCATTGGCTTAGTTATGCCTGTTTTCATATTGCCGCTTATAGGCATTATCAGCGCAATCGCCGTCCCAGCGATGCTGACGCAGCGTGCAAGAGCTAAGGACAAAGTCTCTATTTCAAACATGATTGATCGACAGACGGAACTCGCTATTGAATACGATAAATTATCTAATAACAAAACACCACCTCTAGAAATTCCGACCAAACTCGAACTGTTCCTAAAAGCTAGCGCCCAACAGAATCGCAATCCTTGGGCCCCTATGGAAGGCTCCGCTGCCTTTGATTTCCACATCCGCGTCGCGACGAACTTGGATCAAGATGCTTTAGAAAACATGGCAATAGGTGAGGCCACAACCTTAGGCCGTCCGGTATTCGTACTGGAACTCCCAACCAATAGGAAAAGCGGATATTTGGCCGGCGCAGTACGCGTGAAGAATCGTATGGATAACGGCCCGGTCTGTTCCAAAGTGATACCCCTCGAATAATCCGGAGCGATTGGGCGCCATCGATGACCCAACCTAGTTTTCAATTCCGCCCCTACTGTCACGACCCATTAAATATTCTCATGCAACTTGGTCCCTCGTCTTCACTCCGCCTCCAATCATCGCCAATATAATTTATAATCAAAGATTAGACATCCCATGATCACCACAACCGGCCGCTGGAATATCCATCATGATCCCGATGCAACACGGGAGCGATATTTGCGCCTTCCTATCGGAAGCGGTTGTTCCTGCTCTGATTGCACTGCATTCATTCATTCCGCATTCTTAGTTTTTCCTCCCGAATTCAAGACCCTAGCAGACTCCCTTGGAATAGATATTTTCAAGCCTGCTGAGCTATGCCACTACGGTGAGGAAAGCGATGGAATTCTGCTTGTCGGGGGTTGGTATCACCTCGTCGGTCATATCAATTCAGGTGAGGATGCGTTCAGACAGATCAACGAAACCAGTTGGGAGCATGATTTTGATCAGATGAACTCCATGTGTGCCTTTGGTCTTACCGACAGGCTTACTCTTGTGCCCGCAATTTTTTCTGAATACGAGATCATTCAACTCGAATTTCTTTTGCGTACTCATGCCTCGGCCCTTCAAAAAAACTAAAGGCTCCGCCCGGCCACCGAATATGGATACCTCCAGCCTCAACCTGATTCCCCCTCCCGGGCTGAAGCCTTCATCCGATCCACCCTCCTGACTCTCTGATCTTTTTTCGCTCACCCCCCTTTTTCTCCGATCATCTCAGCGTGTTCACTTCCTCTTCCCCTTCCCGGCGGGGCCGGGCCGCGCGGCGCTGGGGGCGCTGGTGCGAGCGGTTGACCCTCTGGCTGCTGTGGGTCCGGGGCTGGGACCTGGTGGCCTGGAACCTGAGGATCGGCCGCTTCGAACTGGACCTGCTCATGGCCCGGGGAAAGGAGCTGCGCCTTCTCGAGGTGAAGGCCCGGCGGCCCGGGGCCTGGTCCGGGGCGGATCTGGCCCTGGGCCGGGACCAGCGCCTCAGGCTCCAGCTGGCCCTCCGGACCTACCTGGACCGGGTGCCCTGGCCCGGCTCCCTCACCTTCCAGCGGGTCAGCTGGGCGGGCTGGCGCTGCCGCTTCCATCCGCCGGAGCGGTGGGAGGCCCTGGGAAGGGCCTCGTCCCATTAGGCGACAACCGCCTTTGAAACCGCGAATCCACCCAATGCGCTTCATGCGGGCCCAATGCGTGCCGTCACGTTCCCGTCCAAGCTCTGCCTTCTCCGTGTCCGTGGTGATTTTTCCTTTTTAAGCGACCGAACCCCCATTTCCAGACGCCTTCGGGGCCTAGGAAAAAAGCCCGAATACCCGTTGCCAAGGTTTCACCCAGGATTCACCGCTCCTCCATGGTGGGGGCCCGAGGACGGGCTCACCTTTAGGACCTCATCCCCCAAAGGAGGTCCCCATGACCACGAACAGCGTGGTGGAGCGCGGCCATGCCCGCACCCGCCAAGAAAAGTCCACCTTCCGCCGGCCGGAGAACGACCGCTTCGGCTCCCTCTTCGAGGCCGCGGACCTGGTGCCCGAAACCCAGAAGGGCCACGACCGCTACCTGGACGTCGTGAGCTGGAACCTGCGCGCCTTCCACGAGCGCGATCCCAAGCGCGTGCTGGAGGTCGCGGAGGTGATGGCGGAGATCAACGCCGATCTCTTCGTGCTCCAGGAAGTCCGGGAAGGCAGCCTGGAGCCCGTGATCCGCGAGCTCTCCGCCCGCGGCGCCGGCAACTACGAAGCCATCTACGGGGAGACCGGCGGCTGCCAGCGCGTGGCCTTCCTCTACGACCTGGACTGGGTCCGCACCAAGGACTACGCCTGCGAGCTCTTCGAGCGGGCCCTGGTCACCACCCCCGAGGGCCAGGAGGCCTTCCCCCGCCTGCCCCTGTGGACCTCCTTCACCCTCCTGCGCGCCGAAGGCATCGAGGCCGATCCCATCGACTTCCAGATGGTGGGCCTCCACCTGGAGAGCCAGCGGGCCGAATCCGGCTCCGCCCAGCGGGGCCTGGCGGCCCAGGCCCTCTCGGACTGGATGCGCCGGGAGGCCTGCGAGCTCGATTCCGACCTGATCCTCGTCGGGGACTGGAGCCAGATCGTGTCCGCCCCCGAATGGGCCCCCTTCCACGCCCTGGAGCGCCAGGGAAAGGCCTCCTTCCGCCGCATCAGCGACGACGGCCCCATCGCCCGCCTGATGTACCGCAACGCCGGGGAATTCGGTTCCCGGGTGGAGCTGGAGACCCTCTCCCTTGCCTCCATGGGCCACGTGCGCCCCCAGGCCGGCGATTCGATCCGCTGGATCGCCCTGGACCAGCTGGCCCAGCAGGGCGAGGCCTCCCGCCTGAAGGCCCGCATCGAGGCCCTGCGCCAGGGTCCCGTGGAGCTGCTGCCGGTGATGACCCGCTTCTACTTCATGGAGCGTTAAAGCGCCAAAATGGGAGGAGCCGGGTCTTCGAACCCGGCTCCCCCTGCTTCCTGGAGCGGACCCTTCTCAGGGTGCCGCGGAAACGACCTTCAACGCCGGATCGTCCGTGAGGACTACCAGGCGCAGACCGTCGGAGGAGACCTTGAACTGCCGAGGCAAAATGGCCTTGGCATAGCCCGATAGCTTGAAGGAAGCCAGCAGGGCCCCCGTCGAGGCGTTGTAGATCCACACGTCCTTGGGGCCGTACCAGACCGAGGCTCCGCAGAAAACCCGACCGTCCTTGGCCACTTCCACGTTGTTGGGATAGGCGTCCCCCGGGAGCGGGGTCAAGGGGATAGCGCCCGCACCGGAGTTAGGGGCATTAAAGACGCCGAAGTTGTAGCCGGGGCCGTAGCCCCCTCCGCAGGCGCTGTAGATCCGCGTTCCATCGGCATTGACGGCGATGTCCTGCCCGTTGCTGCCGCCGCTGCCCTGGAAGGCCGGGGTCATGCTCATGGTCCCGCCGTCCAGGTAGATGAAATCCATGGTCCAGCCGAAGAACCCGGATGGACTGGACCCAGTATCTTGTGCGACCAGTCGGGTCCCATCCAGGGACGTGCTCAAAGGGAGGTCGGCGAAGTAGCCGTTCGGGATAGCCTTCACCAGATCCGCCCCGGTCCCGGCGTCGTAGAAGTGGCCGTTGCCCCCGATGACCATGCGCTTCCCGTTGGTCCGAAGGAAGCCCAAGTACCGGGAGGGATAGCTGCCCGTAGGCCAAGCGGAGCCCACCGCGAGGGCCGGGAGGGCGACGGGGAGGATCGCCTGGTTGGCGGAATCAAACAAGAACAGGGTGGATCCGTCCGACGCCACGGCCATGCCGCCCAATTTCCCGGCTACGCCCGGAAGCGTGGCCACCAGGGCCCCCGTATAGAGGTGGACCACGGAAAGATCGGAACCTCCTGCGTGAACGTAGGCGTAGGGCCGAATGGGATCGAGGACCAATTCCGTATAGGCCTTCGGAATGTTCACGTTGGCGGCGGGAGCCGTGGCCCCGACCCAAAAGCCCACCCTGATGCGCTCGGGAGCGGCCGTATCCGCAGACGTGATGAAGACGGTGGCGTAGTGCATGGCGTCGAGGCTCAGCTCCTTGGGGTCCGCGGAGAGGGTGAGGCTTCCCGGGGTCGTGCCGCTGGGAGTCACCGAGAGCCAAGGTTGGTCGGAGGTGGCGGTCCAGGCGGAGGCCTGGCCGAAATTATCCCGGATCTTCAGACTACGGCTCAGGCTGGCCAGGCCCGGCAGGCTAGCGAAGGCCACGCCATCGTCCTCCACCAGCAGCCTGTGCTCATCCAGCCTCAGGCTCACGGGAATGCTCGCCTTCAGCTGGTCCCCATTCACGGTCGCGGCGACCTCGATGGCGCCCGTGTACCCGCCCGCGGCCAAGCCCTGGCGGTTCCAGCTCTGCTGAAGGACCTTGGGCGTGGCGCTGGTGGTGCCTGAGCGGGCGTCCAACACGATCCAGGCATGGTCCGGCGTGGCGGTCCAAGGATGGAGCGCCGTGCCGGTATTGAGACTCACGGAGAGGGTCTGGGCCCGGAGATCCCGGCCTGTGGCGCCACCCCCCACCAAGGTGTCGGGGGTCACGGTGAGGGTCGGCTTGGTGAGGGATAGGCTGACGGGGATCACCTTGCTGAAAATCGATCCCCCATTACTGGCTGTCACGGTCACCGCGGAGACGTAGCCTCCGCTGGCCAGAGGGCCTCGGGAGGGATCCACCGCGATGGCGAGGGAGCCCGGGGTGGAGCCGCTGGTCTTGTCCAGGACGATCCATGGGGCCCCGGCCGTAGCGGTCCAGTTCATCGTGGCCTGGTTGTTCATGGCCACGGTCAGGGCCTGGGAGGGGAGGGGGGCACCATTGATGCCGCTGAAGGCCAGGGTCTCGGCATTGGTGGCGAGGCCCGGGTTCGACACGGTCAGCTGGACTGGGATCGGAAGGCTGTCCGAGGTTCCGACCGAAGCGAGGGTGACGGTGCCCGTGTAGGTGCCGGCGGCCAGGCCGGCGGGATCCACTCCGATGCCCAGGGAGGAGGGGGCCGTGCCGCTGGTGGCCCCGAGCTTGATCCAGGGCTGGCTAGTCGTGGCCTGCCAGGCCACGCCAGAGCCCGTGAGGGCCAGGTTCTGGGTCGGGGGAAGGGGACCGCCAGTGGCGGTGTCGAATTTGAGGCTGGCCGCGCCAGCCACCAGGCGGGTGGCGACTTGATAGCTGACGGTCACGATTTTTGGGCTGCCGGAGATGTTCCGGGTGCCGGCGCTATCCAAGCAGGCCCGTACGGTGACGGTATCCGTGTAAGTGCCAGGCCCCAGTTCCCGGGGGCCTCGGGGGGTGAGGGTCAGGCGTCCCGTAGTCTGGCCCGTGATCTGGACCGCCACGTTGGCCAGCCCGCGGTTGGTGTATTCGACAAACAGGTACACGGGGGCATCGGCATTCGTGATGGTGCCGGCGATGTCCTGGGGCGCAGGTGCAGACCCATCATCGGTGTGGGCCGTAAAGGTAGCGGAAACTGCGCCCAGGGAAAAGGTGGGCTGGGGCGACGAGCCCCCGCCCCCACAACTGAAGCCGAGGGCCAGGAGCGTCGAGACCGCCAGGCCCTTCAAGGCAGATAAAAACCACCGCATGCTACCCCCGATGGACAAAACCATAAAAAGAGCCCGCCGGGGACCCATAATTTACTAAATATAGCACTACAGGATTTAATCCTGCAGAAACGAATGCCTATACCTACTCAAGAGAACGGTGGTACGGGGAGGAAGGTTTAGAGTCGTTTCGAAAATCTCATCCCTGGCATCCCCTTCGCCCAGGGAGCCATGGGTGTCAACGTGCTGACGCTATTGGATCGACTGCTGCCATATCTGGCCCGCTTGGCCAAGCGGGCGGATCTCGCTGCGCCAGTCTTCGTGATGCTGGTGCTGGTGGTGATGCTGCTGCCCCTCCCCACCTGGGCCCTGGACCTCTTCATCGTCACCAACATCACCCTGAGCCTGCTGATCCTGATGGTCGGCATGTACGTGCCCAAGCCCCGTGAATTCAGCGCCTATCCTTCCATCCTGCTGGTCATCACCCTCTTCCGCCTCAGCCTGAACGTGGCGGCCACCCGCCGCATCCTCCTGAATGGGGGCGAGTTGGGCACCGACGCCGCCGGCCACATGATCAAGGCCTTCGGCGAGTTCGTCGTGGGCAGCTCCTACATCATCGGGCTGGTGGTCTTCCTGATCCTTCTGGCCATCCAGTTCCTGGTCATCAACCACGGCGCCGGACGCATCGCCGAAGTGACCGCCCGCTTCACCCTGGACGCCATGCCCGGCAAGCAGATGGCCATCGACGCCGATCTCAACGCCGGCTACATCGACGAGCACGAGGCCAGAAAGCGCCGCAAGGACCTCCAGGAGGAGGCCAATTTCTACGGGGCCATGGACGGCGCCGTGAAGTTCACCCAGCGGGACGCCGTGGCGGCCCTCATCATCCTGGCCGTGAACATCGTGGCGGGCATCCTCATCGGGGTCATCCGCTACAACATGAACGTCCAGCAGGCCATGGAGACCTACACCCTCCTCACGGTGGGGGACGGGCTGGTCACCACCATCCCCAGCCTCCTCATCTCCGTGGGGGGCGCCCTTCTCACCACCCGCAGCGGCTCCGAGGCCCTCAACCTCGGCACCGAGATGGTGGGCCAGCTGGGCATGGACTTCCGCCCCCTGGCCATCGCCGCCTCGGCCCTGATGTTCTTCGGGGTGGTGCCCGGCTTCCCCCTCCTGCCCTTCTGGGCCCTGGGCCTCCTCTTCGGCCTCCTGGCCTACGCCGCCTGGAAGGCCTCCCTGCGAAAGGCGGAGGAGCGGGTGAAGGAGACCGGCGAAAAGGTGGCCAAGGCCGGGGAGGGCCCGGAAAAGGTGGAAAGCCTCCTGAAGGTGGATCCCCTGGGCCTGGAGGTGGGCTACGGACTCATCCCCCTCCTCGATTCCACCCACGGGGGCACGGTGCTGGAGCGCATCAAGGCCATCCGCCGCCAGATGGCCCAGGAGCTGGGCCTGGTGGTGCCCCCCATCCGCATCCGGGACAACCTGCAGCTGCCGGCCAACACCTACCGCGTGCTGATCCGCGGCGAGGAGATCGCCCGGGGCGAGGTGGTGCCGGGCCAGTACCTCGCCATGAACCCGGGCACCGCCACCGAGGACATCCCCGGCACCCCCACCACGGAGCCGGCCTTCGGCCTTCCGGCCTTCTGGATCGCCGACGCCCAGCGGGACCGGGCCCAGCTCCTGGGCTACACGGTGGTGGACGGGGCCACGGTCATCACCACCCACCTCGCCGAGCTGGTGAAGCAGCAGGCCCCGGAGCTCCTGGGGCGCCAGGAGGTGCAGGGGCTGCTGGACACCCTCAAGGAGCAGAGCCCCCGGCTGGTGGAGGACCTGGTCCCCAACGTCGTTCCCCTCAACATCCTCCAGAAGGTGCTGCACAACCTCCTGAGGGAGCGGGTGCCTATCCGCGACCTGGGCCGCATCCTGGAGGCCCTCAGCGACGCCATCGGCATCACCCGGGATCCCGTCATGCTCACGGAATACGTGCGGCAGCAACTGGGCCGCAGCCTCACCAGCCCCCACGTCTCCGACGGCGGGGAGCTGGGCGTCCTGGTCTTGGACCCGGGCCTGGAGCAGACCCTCCAGGGGGGCATCGAGCAGAGCGAGCGGGGCAGCTTCCTGGCCTTGGAGCCCGGGCGCATCCAGGAGCTGCTCACCCGCATCGCCAACGGCATCAGCGAACTCCTTCCCGGCGCCCAGCCCATCCTGCTCACCAACCCCGTGGTGCGCCCCCATCTGCGGCGCCTCCTGGAGCGGGCCCTGCCCCACCTGGTGGTGCTCTCCCACAACGAGATCCCGCTGGACGTGCGGGTGGTGAACCTCGGAACCGTCTCCTAACCCCGCCCCACGACTCAGGACTCAAGCCCCAGGACTGACCCATGCGCGTGAAGACCTTCGAAGCCGCCTCCATGCAGGACGCCCTGAACATCGTGAAACGGGAGATGGGCGAGGAGGCCTTCATCCTCTCCACCCGCACGCGGCGGAAGAGGTCCGCCCTGGGATTGGCGGAGGAGGCCGTCATCGAGGTCACCGCCGCCGTGGACGAGGCCGCCGCCCGGGAGGCCCACTCCGCCATCACCCAGAACCTGGACGAGGAGGCGGAGGTGGGTTCGGGCACCTACGGACTGCGCAACCCCCTGGCCGGCCGGCGCCCGGCCCCGCCGCCCCCACCCTCGGAGGCCCCGCCCCCTCCGGCGGACCTGCGCCCCCTGCGCCAGGAGCTGCTGGAGATCAAAGGGGCCGTGGAGGCCCTGCGGGACCAGGAGGCCCGCAACGCCACCATCCTCGCGGAGCTGGACCAGCTGAAGTCCCTCCTCACCCGCATCCAGAAGCAGGGCATGCCGGGGGCCCACCTCCAGCTCCCCGCCTGCCTGCTGGAGACCTACAGCGACCTGCTCATCAACGACGTGGAGCCCCTCATCGCGCTCCGCCTTTGCGAATACGCCCAGCGGGCCCTAGTGGAGCACGGGGGCGAGGACTCCCTCTCCCCGGAAAAGGCGCGGCTCTTCGTCCGCCGGGTCATCGCGGACTTCATCCCCGTGGCCCCCCCCATCCAGATCGACCCCGGACGCACCCGGGTCTGCGCCCTCGTGGGGCCCACGGGCGTCGGCAAGACCACCACCATCGCCAAGCTCGCGGCCTACGCCAAGCTGGAGCTGAAGCAGCGGGTGGCCCTCCTCACCCTGGACACCTTCCGCGTGGCCGCGGTGGACCAGCTCCAGCAGTACGCCCAGATCCTCCAGGTGCCCATCCACGTGGCCCTCACGGCGGAGGACATCCGCAGCGCCCTGCGCTTCTACCAGGACCGCACCCTGGTGCTCATCGACACCCCCGGCCACAGCCCCAAGGACGAGGAGGTCCTCGGGCAGCTCCACAACCTGCTCAAGGAGCTGCCCGAAGTGGAGACCCACCTGGTCCTGAGCGCCACCACCAAGCCCCGGGACCTGGGGGAAATCGCCCAGCGCTTCGAAAGGCTGGGGGCCAGCCGCCTCATCTTCACCAAGCTGGACGAGACCTCGACCTTCGGGCCCCTCCTGAGCACCCTGGCCCGGGTGAAGCGGCCCCTCAGCTACCTCGGCACGGGCCAGGAGGTCCCCCAGGACCTGGAGCTGGCCACCAGCCGGAGGGTGGCGGACCTGATCCTGCGCATGCCGGTGCTGTCATGAGCCTGAGCGACCAGGCCGCCAAGCTGCGGGCCCTCGCCCGTCAGTCCCTCCCGGAAACGACCCTCTTCAATGCCCGGGTGCTGGCCATCACCTCCGGCAAGGGGGGGGTGGGCAAGACCAACGTGGTGGCCGGCCTGGCCATCGCCCTCGCCCGCCAGGGGGAGCGGGTGGTGGTGCTGGACGCCGACTTCGGCCTGGCCAACCTCGACATCCTCCTGGGCCTGTCCCCCCAGTACACCCTCGAGCACGTGCTCCGGGGCGAGAAGGTCCTGGAGGAGATCCTCCTCGACGGTCCCGAAGGCCTCCGCGTCATCCCCGCCAGCAGCGGCATCCAGGAACTCACCCGGCTGGACACCACGGCGGAGCTGCGGCTCATCCAGGGCCTCCAGCGGGTGGCCGAGGACACCGACTGGCTCCTCATCGATACCGCCGCGGGCATCCACGATTCCGTGATCAAGCTGCTCCTGGCCGCCCAAGAAGTGATCCTGGTCACCACGCCGGAGCCCACCAGCCTCGTGGACGCCTACGCCATGGTGAAGGTGGTCCATCTGCGGGACCCCGCCAAGCCCATCTGGGTCATGGTGAACAACGCCCAGGGGGAGGAGGAGGCCGAGGAGACCCTGGACCAGCTCCAAAGCGCCACGGATCGCTTCCTGGGGCGCCGCCTCCAGGTCCTGGGCATGGTTCCCGCCGATCCCCACGTCCTTCAGGCGGTCCGCCAGCAGCGGGGGGTCGGGGATCTCTTCCCCCGCAGCCCCTCGGCCCTGGCCTTCGAAGCCCTCGCCCGCCAACTCCAGCAAAAAGTGCCCCTCCAACGGGACGGATTTGCCGCATTCTGGACCCAACTTCGCACCGAAACCCCATGAGCCCGGCGCCCAAGAAGCCCTCCGTCCAGCCCCCCCCCTCCTCGCTCCCGGTCTCCGGAGCCAAGGCTTCGCCCAAGCCCGGGGCGGCCCGGGCCGCCGCGGCGGCCTATGGAAGAGCCGCGACCCCCCCTCCCCCGCCGGCGCCGGAGGAGGAGGCCCTGGAAGCCGAAGAAACCCTGGACCTGGCGGCGCCGGAGCACTTCGATCGGGCCAACCGCGAGCAGATCATCCGGGACTACGTGCCCCTGGTGAAGTTCGTGGCCCACCGCATCGCCAGC
The DNA here is from genome assembly GCA_964434895.1 of uncultured Solibacteraceae bacterium. Taxonomy (GTDB): domain Bacteria; phylum Acidobacteriota; class Holophagae; order Holophagales; family Holophagaceae; genus CAYSXG01. The sequence continues at coordinate 19,762 of CAYSXG010000005.1, forward strand.
CGCCTGCCCAGCCACGTGGAGCTGGACGACCTCATCCATAGCGGCATCCTGGGCCTCATGGACGCGGTGGAGAAATTCGATCCGGACCGCAACATCAAGTTCAAGACCTACGCGGAACTGAGGGTCAAGGGCGCGATCCTGGACGGGCTGCGGGACCTGGACTGGGTGCCCCGCTCCCTGCGCCGGAAGAAGAAGGACATCGAGAACGCCTACCACCTCCTGGAGCAGCAGCTGGGCCGGGCCGCCACGGACGAGGAGGTGGCCGCCCACCTGTCCATCACCCTGGACGAGCTCCACAAGAACCTGGACGAACTCAAGGGCGTCACCCTGGGCACCTTCCTGGACGCGGGGGAGGACGGCGAGGGCGAAAGCATGATCAGCTTCGTCCCGGACCCGGACGCCGAGGACCCCCTGGGCGTCTTCCAGGCCAAGGAGCTGAAGAACATCCTCAAGGCCTCCGTGGACCTGCTGCCCAAGAAGGAGCGCTTCGTGGTCCAGCTCTACTACTTCGACGAGCTCACCATGAAGGAGATCGGCACCCTGCTGAACATCACCGAAAGCCGCGTCTCCCAGCTGCATACCAAGGCCATGTTCCGGCTGCGGGGCAAACTCAAGGAGCAACAGATCGAAGGATGAGTTCGTTTGGCACGTCTGTCGCTGACCCTATCCTGGATGGCGGCTCTCGGTGGCCGTCCCCCCCTTTCCCTTTTCCCGGTCCCTGATTCATGGCCAAGATCCTCAGCCAGGAAGAAGTCGATGCGCTGCTGAAGTCGCACGCCAAGGGCAAGGC
>CAYSXG010000006.1:0-16476 GCA_964434895.1 uncultured Solibacteraceae bacterium
GCGAGCCCGACCACCGGGGCGGCGCCTTCGCCCTCATGCGGGGCGCCCCGGCGGAGGCCCTCGTGCTCAGCACCGAGGTGCCCCTCCTCCACGTCCTGCCCGCGGGCAAGGACCTGGGCCAGCTGGAGTCGGAGCTGCAGGACGTGGAGGATCTGCGCCTGCTGCGCCGGGCCCTCATCCCCCTCCTGGACACCTACGACCACATCCTCATCGATCCCCCGCCCAGCCTCGGCAAGATCACCCTCAACGCCCTCACGGCGGCGGACGACGTCATCGTGCCCATGCCCTGCGAGTTCTTCGCCCTGGACGGCCTGGCGGAGCTGGTGGAGACCATCCGACGGGTCTCCGCGGGCCCCAACCCCCGCCTCCAGCTGGGGGGGATCCTCCTCACCATGGCCGAGGAGCGCACCAACCTGGGGGCCGCCGTGGCGGCGGAGGTGCGCCAGGCCTTCCCGGGCCAGGTCTTCGACATCAGCATCCCCCGCAACATCCGACTGGCGGAGGCCCCCAGCCACGGCAAGCCCGTGGCCTTCTACGACCTGCGCTCCAAGGGGGCGCAGGCCTACCTGAACCTGGCCAAGGAATGGCTCGCCCGCATCGAAACGCCCGCGAGGAAGCACGCATGAATCTGAAACGTCCCGCCCTGGGCCGCGGCCTGACCTCCCTCATGTCCCAGATCGCGCCCGAGGACGCCACCCAGCGGGAGCTGCCCATCGGCTCCCTGGTGGCCAACCGCCAGCAGCCCCGCACCCACTTCGACGAGCAGGCCCTGGAGGACCTCTCCAACAGCCTCAAGGCCCACGGCGTCATCCAGCCCATCGTGGTGCGCAAGGTGGGGGAACGCTACGAGATCATCGCCGGCGAGCGCCGCTGGAGGGCCGCCAAGCGGGCGGGCCTGGCCATGGTGCCCGTGGTCATCAAGGAGGTCCCCGACGACCGGTTGCTGGAATTCGCCTTGGTGGAGAACATCCAGCGCCAGGAGTTGAACCCCATCGAGGAGGCGCGGGCCTACTGGCAGCTGGGGGAGCACCTGCGCCTCACCCAGGAGCAGGTGGCGGACCGCGTGGGCAAGTCCCGGCCCCAGGTGGCCAACACCCTGCGTCTCCTGCGCCTGCCCTCGGGCATCCAGGACCTGGTGGCCGCGGGGAAGGTCTCCACGGGCCACGCCAAGGTCCTTCTCGGCGTGGAGGACCACCACCTGCAGGAGCGCCTGGCCGGGGCCGTGGTGGAGGACCAGATGAGCGTGCGGACCCTGGAATCCAAGGTCCAGCACCTGCTCCAGGCCAAAAAGCCCAAGGGCAAGAAGAAGCACGCCCAGGAGATCTTCATCAAGGCCGCCGCGGAGGAGCTCACCCACGCCTGGTCCACCCGGGTGGAGATCCGCCCCAAGGGCAAGGGGGGGGTGGTGGCCCTGCACTACGCCAGCGAGGCGGAGCTGGACCGCATCTTCGAGGGCCTGAAGGCGGGCCCCCGCGGGCGGGAACGGAACTAGGCGGAAGGGAACGGGAGGTAGGCCATGTCCTGGTTCATCAAGAAGCGCCAGCAGAAGACCGCCGTGGAGGAGAAGACCGTCCGCGTGCCCGAGGGCCTGTGGATCAAGTGCGAGGCCTGCAAGGAGCTCATCTACCGGGCCGAGCTGGTGAACACCCACAACGTCTGCCCCAAGTGCGGCTACCACTTCCGCATCGGCGTGGAAGAGCGCCTGGCGAACCTCCTGGACGAGGGCTACGAGGTCCTCTTCTCGGGCATCCAGAGCTCCGACCCCCTGGGCTTCGTGGCCACCAAGGCCTACCAGGACCAGCTCCGCAAGCTCCAGGAGGGGGGCCAGGACCAGGACGCGGTGGTGGTGGTGGAGGGCAGCCTCCTGGCCCAGCCCCTGGTGGCGGCGGTCATGAACTTCGACTTCCTGGCGGCCTCCATGGGCAGCGTGGTGGGAGAGAAGCTGCGCCTGGGAGCCGAGCGGGCCCTGGAAAAGCGATGCCCCTACATCATCGTCAGCTGCAGCGGCGGCGCCCGCATGCAGGAGGGCACCCTCTCCCTGATGCAGATGGCCAAGGTCAGCGCGGCCCTCGCCAAGCTGGACACGGCGGGCCTGCCCTACCTGAGCCTGCTCACGGACCCCACCACCGGCGGCGTCACCGCCAGCTACGCCATGCTGGGGGACCTCAACATCGCCGAGCCCAAGGCCCTCATCGGTTTCGCGGGGCCCAGGGTCATCGAGCAGACCATCAAGCAGAGCCTGCCCGAGGGCTTCCAGCGGGCGGAGTTCCTCCAGGTCCACGGCTTCGTGGACAAGGTGGTGCCTCGGGACCGGCTCAAGGAGTACGTGGGCCGGGTGCTGGGCTGGATGGTGGGGTCCGTCCCCCAGTCCTGAGGCGCCCGTGAGTGTCCACCTCGAGCGCCTGGCCCGCCGGGACCGCCTGGGCATCAAGCGGGGCCTGGACAACGTCCGGGCCCTCCTGGAGCGCTTGGGGCATCCGGAGCGGGCCTACCCCGTGGTGCTCCTCGGGGGCACCAACGGCAAGGGCTCCACGGGGGCCTTCCTGGCCCGGGCCCTGGGGAAGGCCGGCCACGGGGTGGGCTGGACCAGCTCCCCCCACCTGGTCTCGGTCACCGAGCGGATCCGCGTCCGGGGGCGGACCCTGGCGGAGCCGGAGCTGGAGGCCCTGCTGGGGGAGGTCTTCGAGGCCGAGGCAGGCCTGGAGGCCACCTACTTCGAGCTCACGGTGGCGGCGGCCCTCCTGGCCTTCGCCCGGGCCGGGGTGGACCTGGCCCTGGTGGAGGTGGGCCTCGGGGGCCGCTGGGATTCCACCAACGCCACGGAGCCCCTGCTTTCGGTGCTCACCTCCGTGGGCCTGGACCACCAGGCCTTCCTCGGGGAGACCCGGGAGACCATCGCCCGGGAAAAGCTGTGCATCGCCCGGGAGGGCCGGCCCCTGGTGCTCGGGCCGGGCCTGGATCCCGCTTGGGTGGCCCCCCTGCTGGAATGCGCCCCGCGCCTCTGCCCGGCCCCGGCCCTCGCCCTCGACCGCCTGGCCTGGGACCACAGCGTGGTGGCGGGCCACCGGGTGGGCCTGGCGGGGGCCCACCAGGTGGCCAACCTGGCCACGGCCTTGGAGGTCCTGCACCACCTCGGCCCCTTGGGCTTCCCCGTCCCCGAGGCGACCCTCTGGGAGGCGGCGGCCTCCACCACCTGGCCCGGGCGCCTGTGGGCCGTGCCGGGCCTTTCCGGGGTCTGGATGGACGGGGCCCACAACCCCGAAGGCGTGGAGGCCCTGGCGGCCCACGCTCGGGCCTGCGCCTTCCGCCCCCATCTCTACTTCGGGGCCATGCGGGACAAGGACCTGGAGGGCATGGCGGAGGTGCTGAAGGGCCTGGAGCCCCTGCGCCTGACCTTCGTGCGGGGACCCGGGGAGCGCTACGCCGACGGTCCCCGGCTGGCCCGGGCCTGGGGCCTCGAGGCCCCCTGCCTGGACATCCCCGCCGCCGCCGCGGCCCTGCGGGCCCCGGAGGCCTCGCCCCGGCTGGTGGCGGGTTCCCTGTACCTGCTGGGGGACCTGCTGCGGGAGCTGGGCGTCGATCCCGCTCAGGCCTAGGCGCAAAGGGCCGATAAGCCCTTTGTGCGCCTCGTCCTGCTCCTTCTCTGCGCCTGCGGCCTCGCTGCCGGCGAGGGCCTGCGCCTGGTGGCGGTGGAGCGGGAGGGGCTGCCGCCCTACGAGGACGACCGCCGCATCTATCGGCTGAGGGGGGAAGGAACCCCTGCCCCCGGCGAGCTGCTCCAGCTCTCCCGTCGGGGGGTCAGCGGGAACCCCGGCCGCCTGCGGGTCCTGCGTGTCACGCCGGAGGGGGTGCTGGCGGTGATGGATCGGCGCGGGGACCTCTTTCCCCTGAAGGGGGACGTGGCGGCGCACTTCGCCCTCCAGGTCATGCCGGACCTGCCGGGCTCCGCCGCCGTGGAGCGGGTGGAGGCTCCTCCCGCGGCCCTCTCCGAGCCGCCCCGAGCCCCCCGCCACTTCCAGGAGTCCATCTACTTCCTGCCCGGCGACCCCACCCTGAGTCCCCTGGGCCGCCAGAAGGTCCAGACCCGGGCCCGGGAGTGGGGCGGAGGGAGCTGGACTCTGGAGGTCCCCGCCGCCCAGGGGCGTCCGGCCCGCCTCCAGACCAACCGGCAACGGGCGGTGCTGGAGGCCCTGAAGGCCTCGGGGGTTGCCGGGGTGCGGGTGAGGCAGGCCCCGGCGGGGGCGCCCCACGAAAGCGTGGTCCTGCGCTTCGACGAGGGGGCGCCGCCACCTCCTCGTAAAAAGGGGAGGCGAAGGGGGTAGCCTATACTCTTCCCACCCTTCTCCGAGGCCCCCATGCGCGTTCGCACGCCCCCATCGGCTGCCCTGGTCGCCGCCCTGCCGGCCCTCCTCCTCCAGGCCCAGGACCCCGCGCCGAGCCCCGCGAAGACCGAGGCTCCGGCGCCGCCCCCCACCGCCGAGGCCCCCCGCTTCGATATCGATACGGACCGCCAGGAGGTGGTGCAGTTCCTGGAGAAGTTCTCCGCCCAGGCCAAGGTGCCGGTGAGGGTGGTGGGCTACCTGCCCCTGAAATTCTCCATCCAGCTCCGAAAGGTCACCTTCGAGGAGGGTCTCCAGGCCGTCTGCCAGCGGCTGGGCATCGGCTACCGCCGGACCGAGGACGGCACCTACGTCGTGGGACACCACACGGACCTGCTGCTGGAATTCGCCGACGCCAGCGATAGCACGGAGGTGGACGTCACCTACCGCTGCCGCCACCTGAGCGCCGATAGCCTGGCGGGGGTCATCACCAAGAGCTTCTCGTCCGTGAAGGCCATCACGGGCCCCCTCTTCCTCTCCCCGAACCTCGAATCCGCTGGCAACACCTCCCTTTCGGATTCGGTGAAGGCCCTGGGGGCCACGGACCAGTCCTTCAAGACCCACGACGTCCTCCTTTCGGGTCCCGCCAACCAGGTGAAGCGGGCCCTGGTCCTGGCCCGGAAATTCGACCGGGTGCGCAAGCAGGTCCGCATCAACGCCCGGCTCACGGAGATGAGCGTGGAGGACGCTTCGGACCTGGGCCTCACCTGGACCTTTCCCTCCGTGGCCCTCCAGGAGATCCCCGACGCCTCCGCGGGCGTGGACAAGAGCGTGAAGGGCATCAAGTTCGGCTCCTTCGCCCACAGCGCGGTCACCGTGGGGGCCGCCATCCAGGCCAAGGAGCAGGCGGGCCGGGCCAAGACCCTGGCCAACCCCTCCATCTCCCTGGTGGACGGGGAGCGCAGCTTCATCCTCATCGGCGAGCGGCGCCTCTACCCCAAGCAGACCGGCACCAATTCCCAGGGCCTGCCCATCTTCGACGTGGCGGAGGTGAAGACCGGGGTCTACCTGCAGGTGGCGGTGCAGGTGGGCCTGGACAACGAACTGGTCCTCACGGCCTACCCCCAGGTGTCCTCGGTGACCAAGACCGAGACCATCAACAATTCCCAGTACCCCATCATTTCCACCCGGGAGGCCCAGACCACGGTGCAGCTGCGCAGCGGCGAAATGCTGGCCATCGGCGGCCTCATTTCCGAAAGCGACAGCAAGAACGTCACCAAGGTGCCCATCCTGGGCTGGATCCCCCTGGTGGGCGAGCTCTTCACCTTCCGCAGCAAGTCCAAGACCAAGTCGGAGCTGGTGCTCATCCTCACGCCGGAGATCATCGATAGCGAAGGGCCCACCGAAAGCATCCGGCCCGCGGCCGGCTGATGTCCGAAGCCTCCGACCGCGCCGTCGCCCTGGCCCTGGCGGCCAACGGGGCCATCGCCCTGGCCAAGTTCGGCGTCTTCCTGGCCACGGGGAGCAGCGCTCTGCTCACGGAGGCCATCCACTCCACCGCCGACTGCGCGAACCAGGGCCTGCTCTTCCTCGGGATGAGGCAGGGCCGGCGCCCCCCGGACGCCCGCCACCCCCTGGGCCGGGGCCAGGCGGCCTTCGTGGCCTCCTTCCTGGTGGCCCTCCTGCTCTTCAGCGTCGGGGGCCTCTATTCGGTGGTGGAGGGGATCCACAAGATCCGCCATCCGGAGCTCCCCCACGGCCTGGGCTGGGCGGTGGGCCTGCTGCTCTTCTCCCTCGCCCTGGAAGGCTGGTCCCTGCGGGGGGCCCTGGAGGCGGCCCGGGAGGGAAGGGGGCGGAAGTCCCTGGGGCGCTACCTGCGCCAGAGTTCCAGCCCCGAGCTGGTGGTGGTCCTGGCGGAGGATTTCGCGGCCCTGGTGGGCCTGGGCCTCGCCCTGGCGGCGGTGCTGGCCACCTGGATCACGGGGAATCCTGTGTGGGACGGCCTGGGTTCCCTGGCCATCGGCCTCCTGCTCATGGCCGTGGCCGCCTTCGTGGGCCTGGAGGTGGGCAGCCTGCTCATGAACGAGGCCCCGCCCCTGGTTCTAAGGGCCGCCCTTCGCGCGGCGGTGGACGAGGATCCGGAGGTGGACGCGACCCTCGGCCTCATCGCGGTGGTGGTGGGCAGCGAGCGCCTCATGGTGGCCCTCAAGGTGCGCTTCAAGCCCCAGGCCAGCGGCGAGGCCATGGTGGACGCCATCAACGCCCTGGAGGCCCGCCTCCGAAGCCGCTTCCCCCAGATTCAGCACCTCTTCGTGGAACCGGACCGGGACTAGGGCGCCGGACCAAAATAAGCGGATCGGGTCCCAAGCGCGGTAGCAAAAGAACCTGAACCGCACGGGTTGTTGTGGCACGGCCCCTAGCCCACCACCAGCCAGACCGGGTGCCCGCCCTTGACGGCCTCCCGCAGGGCGCGCTGGGCCTGGGCGAGGCTGAGGGCTTCGGCGGCCAGGCCTTGGCGGGCCACCCGCAGCACCTCCGTCCCCTCGGCGGGAGAGGGCAGGGATACGCTGACGCGGTCCGGTCCCAGGTGCTCGGCGGCGGCGTCCTGGGCCTCCCGGCCCTCCCGGAGGTAGGCCACGCTCACCCCCAGGGCCTGGGCCAGCAGCCGGAGGGTGCGGAGGGGGATCTTGTCCGGGGCGACGATGCCGCACTCCCAGGCGGATACGGTGGCCTGAACCACGCCCACCTCCCGGGCCAGGGCCAGCTGGGTGAGCTTGAGTTCCTTGCGGAGCTTGTGGAGGCGCCAGCCCAGGGTGTGGGGCCGGGCCTGGGTGGCGTTGCGGGGGCCCCGAAGGATCTTCGGGCGCGATTTCTTAATATCGGTGGATTGTTTTATCGCCCGGCCGCTCTTCCCGCCCTTGGAAGCGGGGCGGGATGGCAGGCGCGGGGCCATAGCCCTCGATCATCCCGGCCTTGGGGACCTCCATCAAGGCGGGAGGTGAAAGTAGGGTGACTTTATAAAACAATTAATTTGTTTTAAAGAATAAGCCCTAGAAACAAAACGAATTATTGACCGTGTTTAATGGTGCTCCAGGGCCGCCAGGATCCCCCGGGCCAGGTCCGTGAGGCTGGGATCCCGGGCCCCCATGACGAGCACGAGGTCCCCGGGCCGGGCCTCCGCCGCCAGCACCTCCACCAGGGTCGGGCGGTCCGGCTGGAAGGTGGCCCCGTGACCCAGGGCCTCGATGTCCGTCGTCAGATCGGCGCTGCTCACGTCACGGGTGACGGTGCCGCCGGCGTAGTGGGCTTCCAGCAGCCAGAGGCGGTCCTGGGGCCTCAGCTCCGCGGCGAACATCTCCGCCAGATCGCGGCGCAGGAAGCGCAGGGGGCCGAAGCCGTGGGGCTGCCAGACCGCCAGGACGCGACCCCGGGTAGAGGTGGTCCACAGGGCCGCCGTGCGCAGGCTGGCGGCGATCTTGGCGGGGTTGTGGCCGAAGTCGTCCACCACCGCGACGCCCCTCGCCTCGCCCAGCACCTGGAAGCGGCGCCCCACGCCCCGGAAGGCGGCCAAGGGCGCCACGAGTTCGCTCAAAGGCACGCCCACGGCCCCGCAGGCGGCCAGGGCCATGAGGGCGTTCTCCACGTTGTGGGCCCCCGGCACCTGCAGCGCGAAGGCCACCCCCCCCACGGTGAAGCGGCTGCCCTCGGCCTCGAGGACCACGTCCTCGGCGCGGAAGGCCGCGCGCTCCGAGAAGCCCACCCGAAGCGCGCCCTCGGCGCAGGCGTCCAGGTTCGGCGCGTCCCCGGCCAGGAAGGCTTCACGGACGTTCTGGCGGAAGGCGCGGAACATCGCCTCCACCACCGCCTCTTCCTTGTGGTCCTTCTGTAGGTTGAGCACCAGGCCGACGGCGGGGTGGTAGCGGGTGACGGTGCCGTCGCTTTCGTCCGCCTCGATGACCAGGAGGTCCGAAGCCCCCGCCCAGGCGTTGCCCCACAGGCCCTCCTCCTGCAGGGCCCGCAGATCGCCGCCCGTGATGACCGAGGGATCCCGCCCGGCGCCGCGAAGGAGTTCGAAGATCATGGCCGTGGTGGTGCTCTTGCCGCTGGTGCCCGTGATGGCGATGGTGCGCTGTCGCGCCACCAGGTGGGCCAGCAGGTCCGAGCGATGCAGGAGGGGCACGCCCAGGCGCCGGGCCGCCACCACGTCGGGCACCGTCTCCTCCACGGCCGTGGAGAGGACGAGGCCCGCGCAGTCGCCGCCCAGGCCTTCGCCATCCTGGGCCGTGATCGCGACGCCCAGGGCTTCCAGCTGGGCTCGGGCCTCCGTCCGCTCGCCGCGGTCGAAGGCACGGTCGCTGCCGGAGGCCGCGCCGCCCTTCATGGCGACGAATTGCGCGAGGGCGCTCATGCCGCTGCCGGCCACCCCCGCGAAGTGGAGGCGGCCCAGGCCGGGGCCCGGCGGCTCCGCGGCGGCGATGAGGAGGGCATCGCCTTCTTGCGCCTCGTCGAAGAGCTTCACGACATCGGCGTTGGAAAGCCGCACGCAGCCATGGGAAACGGCCTCGCCCAGGCGCCTCTCCTGGTTGGTGCCGTGCAGGTAGATGTAGCGTTCGCGGGAATCCACACCCGGGCCTTGGTTCACGCCGGGTTCCGCGCCATCCAGGATGAGCACCCGCGTGAGGATGAGGTCTTCATCCCGGGATTCGCCTCGCCACACGTCGCCGCTGGGCACCCGCGCCTTGAACACCGTGCCCGGCTCGGCGCCTTCGCCGACCTTTTGGGCGATGCGGTGCCAGCCCATGGGTGTCTTGTAGGAGTTCTCCTCGCAGCCGAGGCCGTTGAGGGCCGTGGAGACGGGGCCCTCGAAGACGAGGGTCCCATCCACCAGCAGGCCCAGGCGCTGGCTGAAGGGATCCACCACCACGAGGCGCCGGGGCAGCTCGCCGAAGGGGCAGGCGGGACGCTTCAGGCCTTCGAGGGCCAGGGCGCGGTAGCGGGCGGTGAGGGCGGGATCGGGGGGAGCCACGGCCTATTCCCCGATGATTTTTATGAGCACCCGCTTGTCCCTCCGCCCGTCGAATTCCCCATAGAAGACCTGCTCCCAGGTGCCGAAATCCAGGCGGCCCTCCGTGATGGCGATGACCACTTCGCGGCCCATGATCTGGCGCTTGTGATGCGCGTCGCCGTTGTCCTCCCCGGTACGGTTATGGAGGTAGCCTCCCTTCGCGGGGTCCGTACCGGCGTTGAAGGGCGCCAGCCTCTCCAGCCAGCGCAGGTAGTCCTGCTTGAGGCCGCTCTCTTCGTCGTTGATGAAGACGCTGGACGTGATGTGCATGGAGTTCACCAGGCACATCCCCTCGCGCACGCCGCTCGTGTGGACGGCGGCCTCCACGTCGGCCGTGATGTTCACGAAGCCCGTGCGCTCGGGCAGGTGCAGGGTCAGGGTCGTTCGGTAGGACTTCATCGCGGCCCGCTCCTCGTTATCCCAGCACCTTGGCCAGCAGCTCCGAATGCAGCTTCCAGTGGAGGAAGCCGCCGAGGCCGAAGAGGAGGCCGATGGCCGCGAAGGCGCAGGCGACGCCGAAGAGCCAGCGCTTGCGGGTGAGGGCGGTGACGCCCGCGAGGGCGATGCCGACGCTCAGGCAGGCCTCGGCCAGATCGAACTGGTCGTCGTGGAGGTTCAGCTCGTCGTAGTCCTTCTGGGCCTGGAGGGCTTCTACGCGGATCTGCTCCTTCTCCTTTTCGTAGCGCTGGGCCGCGGCCTTCTGCGCGGCGATGCGGGCCTCCACCTTGGCCCTCTGCTCGGGCCGCACGCCGGGGTTCAGTTCCAACTGCACGGCCAGCAGCTCCGCGGTGTTCTCGGCCACGTGCTGCTTGGTGCCCTTGGCCTGGTAGTAGGCCCACTGGTCCACGGCCTTGGCCTGGGCCTGCTGCATGGCCTGCACCACGTTGCCGTCCTTCACGTTGCACAGGGCCATGAAGGTGGCCACCACCGCCACGAAGAGGGCCACGAAGCCGTTGAGGCGGCTATCGGCAGCGCGGTCCTGCACCTCCTCCTGGACCTTGTCGAGGGCTTCGGACATGGTTCCTCCATCGCCGCCAGTGGAGCACGGGCTCCCCCCGCTGCCAAGATGGCCCATGCCGCCATCCTCCGCCCCTTCTCCTGGGCCTCCCTAGGCGATCCACAGCTCCGGCGGCACGGGGTGGCTGAGGAAGTGGGTCATGCCCTCGCTGAGGCCGTAGGCCCCGGCCATGCCGAAGGCCAGCAGATCGCCGGGGCCGAGGTCCGCCGGGAGTTCCACGTCCCCCAGACGGTCCAGGCTGGTGCAGAGGGGCCCCGCCAGTGTGAAGGGTTGGACGGATCCCGCCTTTCCAATCGCACGCACCGGGAAGGGCTCTCCCGTGAGGAGGGGGCGCAGCAGGTGGTTGATGCCCCCCTCCAGGATGGCGAAGCGAACGCCGCGGCTCGTCTTGATGCGCACCACCCGGACCAGGTAGAGGCCGCAGGGGGCGGCGAGGAAGCGGCCCGGCTCCAGGATCAGCTCGCCGTCGAACCAGGGATGGGCTTCCAGCAACCCTCCCAAATTGCGGCCCAGGGCCTCCACGTCCAGCTCCGGGTGCTCCGGGGCGTAGGGCACGCCCAGGCCCCCGCCCAGATCGATCTGTTCGAGGCGGAGGCCCTGGGCCTGGTGCAGGCGCCGGGCCATCTCCAGCACCATGGCGTGGGTGGCGCCCAAGCGCGCGGCGCTGCGCTCGTTGCTGGCGGCGAAGCAGTGGAGGCCCCGGATGCGGACCCGCTTGAAGGAGGCGGCGCGCTCCAGGAGGGCGGGCAGCTCCTCCTCGTCCACGCCGAAGGCCGAGGGCCCGGCGCCGCCGATGATGCGGTTGGACTCCTCCACGCCGGAAGCGGGATGGACCCGCAGGTTCACTTCCACCGGTCCCTCCGTGAGGGCCTCCAGGCGCTCCAGGTCCTCCCATCCTTCCGCCTGGACGCGCACCCCCTGCTCCAGGGCCAGGCGCAGCTCCTCCTCCCGCTTTCCGGGCCCGGCGAAGAAGGTGCGTCCCTCGGGCAGGCCCAGGGCCCCCACCCGGCGCAGCTCGCCGAGGGAGGCGCAGTCGAAGCTGGCCCCCAGGTCCGCGAAGGCCTGGAGCAGGGCGGGGTGGGGGTTGGCCTTCACGGCGTAGGCCAGGCGCACGCGTGCCGGCAGGGCGGCCCGCAGGCGCCGGAACTGGGCTTCGGCCGTGGGGCCGTGGTAGGCGAAGCAGGGGCTGCCATGGCGGGCCGCCAGGGCCGCGCAGGCGGCGTCGTCGAGGGACCAGAGGGGCATCAGGCCTCCCAGAAGCCGGCCAGGCCGTGGATGCCGGCGATGATCTGCTCGGGGAAGGCCGCGAAGCTGAGGCGGAGGTGGCGGGGGGAGCTGGACCCGAAGGTGCTTCCGGGCACCACGATGACCGAGGCTTCGTTGCGCAGGCGCATGCAGAAGCTCAGGGCGTCCTGCTCCACGTGGGCGGGCATGGGCAGCCAGGCGTAGAAGGTGCCGTCCGGGGGCGAGGCGTCGATGCCGAGAAGGCCCTTCAGGGCCATGGCCAGGGCCTCCCAGCGGGCCTGCAATTCGGCGCGGGCGGCGGGCAGCACCTCGTCGCTGGCCTGGACCAGGGCCGCGGCGGCGTGCTGGCAGACCGCCGAGGCGCTGGTGACCGCGTAGCCGTGCACCACCCGCGCGGCCGCCAGGATGTCGGGATCCCCCACGATCCAGCCCACCCGCAGGCCCGGCGCCCCCCAGCCCTTGCTGACGCTGGTGACCACCACGCCGTGGTCGGACACCTCCCGCAGGGTCGGAGGCCGGGGGCCGAAGTAGAGATCCCGGTACACCTCGTCGGAGATCAGCAGCACCTCCCGGGCCTCGCAGGCGTCGGCCACCCGCGCCAGCTCCCCGGGGCGGGTGCCGCCCCCGGTGGGATTGGAGGGGCAGTTGACCACGGCGATGCGGGCGCGAGGGGCGCCCTCCAGGGCCGCGGCGAAGGCGTCGGGGTCCAGGCGGAACCGGTCTTGGGCGTTGAGGCGGTAGGGAACGGTCTGGGCGCCGGAAAGGGTGGCCAGGGCCCCGTAGGCCGGGAAGCCCGGATCCGGCACCAGCACCTGGTCCCCGGGATCCAGGTAGGCGTGGAAGAGGCTGAAGAGGGCCCCCTCGCTGCCGGAGGTCACCAGCACCTCCTCGGGCCTCGCGCCGTGCCAGCCCGCCACCGCCAGGCGCAGCTCCGGGGTGCCCTGGTTGGGCCCGTAGGCGCAGGCCCCCCGGTGCTGGGCCAGGGCCCGCCGCGCCGGCTCGGGGAGGTCCCAGGTGGGTTCCCCGAGGCCCATGGGGATGGCGTTGGGCGCGGCCCCCTCGCTGATGAGGCGGATGGGCGAGGGCTTAAGGTGGGCGATGCGGGCGGCGCGCTTCACGAACGCAGGGCTCCTTCGAGGGCAGTCGCCGCATCGGTCCGCGCATCCCGATACTTGACGATGAGGGGGGCCGCGGCGCTGAGCCCGTGGGCCCGGGCGAAGTCCCCGCTGGCGGGACGGGAGCCCGGCACCACCACGGCGTCCTCGGGCACCTCCCGGGTCCAGGTGCGGCCCCGGACCAGGTCGTAGATGACCGTGGAGCCCGTGAGCACCACGCCGGAGGCCAGCACCGCCCGCCGGCCCACGTGGATGCCTTCGAAGAGGCCCGTGAGCCCCCCGAGGAAGGCCTCGTCCTCCACGATCACGGGCCGGGCCCCGGCGGGCTCCAGCACCCCGCCGATCTGGGCGGCGGCGCTGACGTGCACGCGCCGGCCCACCTGGGCGCAGGAGCCCACCAGGGCGTGGCTGTCCACCATGGTGCCCTCGTCCACGTAGGCCCCCACGTTCACGTAGGCCGGCGGCATCACCACCACTCCCGGGGCGACGTAGGCGCCCCGGCGCAGGCTGGATCCCCCGGGCACCAGGCGCACGCCGTCCCCGGGGTGCAGGCTGCGGGCGGGATAGGCGGCCTTGTCGAAGAAGGGGAAGCCCGGGCCGGCCATCTCCACGACGGCGCTCATGCGGAAGCCCGCCAGGATGGCCTGCTTCACCCAGGCGTTCACCCGCCAGCCGTCGGCCCCGGGCTCCGCCGCCCGCAGGGCCCCGGCTTCCAGGGCCCCCAGCAGGGCCTCGTGGGCCTCGAAGCGGGCGGGATCCACCGCCACCGCCTCCGCCGGGCGGTCGTAGAAGATGCGTAGCGCTTCGAGGTTCATGGCCGCACCCCGGGCAGGGTCTCGTCGGAGGCCAGGGCCAGGGCCTTGGCCACCCGGTGGCGGGTGGAGGCTTCGGGGGAGGTGAGGGGCAGGCGCAGGACCTCCTCCCCCAGGCCCAGGAGTTTGAGCCCCGCCTTCAGCGGGATGGGGTTGCTTTCCACGAAGAGGGTGTCGATGAGGGGCAGCAGCCGCTGCTGGAGACGCCGCGCCTCCCCGAGGTCCCCCCGTCGGGAGGCCTCCACCCAGGCCTTGGCCTCCCGGGGGAGGAGGTTGCCCAGCACGGAGACGAGGCCGCAGGCCCCGGCGGCGATGGAGGGTAGGGCCAGGTTGTCGTCGCCGGCCAGGAGCTGCTTGCCCTCGGGCAGGGTCCGGGCGATCTCCACGATCTGGGCCATGTTCCCGCTGGACTCCTTGAGGGCCGCCACGGCGGGGTTCTCCCAGAGGCGGGCCAGGGTCTCGGGGCCGAGGTTCTGGCCCGTGCGGCCGGGCACGTTGTAGGCCACGAGGGGCAGGCCCGGGGCGGCTTCGGCCAGGGCCGCGAAGTGGGCCACGAGGCCCTGGGGGGTGGGCTTGTTGTAGTAGGGGGTCACGACCAGGGCCCCGGCAGCCCCCAGCTCCTGGGCCCGGTGGGTCCAGGCCGCGGCCTGGCGCGTGGCGTTGTGGCCGGTGCCCACCACCACCTTGGACGGGCCGGCCTCCTCCAGGCAGGCGACGACGAGGCGGTCCCGCTCCGCCTCCAGGAGGGTGGCGGCCTCGCCGGTGGAACCCAGCACCACCAGGACGTCGGCGCCGGTGGCCACGTGGCGGACGAGGCGGCGGAAGGAGGGGAGGTCCACGTCGCCCGCGGTGGTGAAGGGCGTGGCGAGGGCGACGGAAAGGCCGGAGAAGTCGCTCATGGGCCCGTCTCCTGGAAGAGGGGATCCAGGAGGTCCCGGGCCACCTGGTCCATGCCGAAGACCCCCCGACGCCCCCGGATCCAGGCGGCGGCCTGGAGGGCCCCGTCGGCGTAGGGCCGGGCGCTGCGGGAGGCGTGGTGCAGCTCCACGACCTCGCCGGGGCTGTCCACGCCCACCACGTGGCTGCTGTAGGTGTGGCCGGCCCGGATGCTGGAGACGTTGAGCTGGTGGGGCATCAGCGATTGGCCCGCGGCGGGGATCGCCCACTCGGTCTTGCGGGGGCAGCCCTTCATCAGGGTCGCGGCCAGCTGCTTGGCGGTGCCGCTGGGGGCGTCGTGCTTGCGGGCGTGGTGGTGCTCGAGGAGGAAGGGGTCCCGCTCCTCGTCGAGGGCCGCATAGCGGGCGAGGATGGCGGCGAAGCGGGCGTAGAGGGCCATGGTGAGGGAGAAGTTTGGGGCCACCACGACGCCGATGCGCTCGCCCACCCGCTCCGGGAGGTCGGGGAGGGTCCAGCCGGTGGTGCCGATGAGGAAGTCCGCGCCGTGGCCCAGGCACCAGTCCAGGTGTACGGACACGGCCTCGGAGGAGGCAGCGTGGATGGCCACGTCCACGGGGCAGGGGGGGTGCTCGTGGCGGCCCAAGGCCCAGGCCAGCCGGTCCCCGGCGGCCTCCGCGATGGCCGAGCCCAGGCGGCCCCGGCCGAAGATGCCGATGGTGATGGGTGCGCTCATATCAGCATTCCTCCATGAGGGCCCGGTGCAGGCGGCGCAGGGTCTCGGCCTCGTGCTCCCGCCTCACCACCAGGCTCAGGTTGATCTCGTTGGCGCCCATGGAGATCATCTCCACGTTGATGTCGGCCAGGGCGCCGAAGATGCGGGAGCCCAGGCCCGGCGTGTGCTTCAGGCGCTCGCCCACCACGGCGACGATGGCGCGCTCCTCGTGCACCTCCACGGTGGCGAAGGCCGCCAGCTCCCGCTGGAGGGCCCTCAGGGGGGCGTCCGCCTCCACGGTGAGGGAGACGCTGACCTCCGCGGTGGCCACCAGGTCGACGCTGACCCCCAGGCGCCCGAAGACATCGAAGAGCCGCGCGAGGAAGCCGCTCTGGGCAAGCATCCGCGTGGAGCTCACGGTGACCACCGTCACCGGGCCGCGGCTGGCGAGGGCCGTGACGGGCCGCCCGGTGCGGACCTCGCCGGTGATGGTGGTGAAGCGTCCCTCGGGCCTCCGGGTGTGGCGCACGGTGACGGGGATGCGGGCCTCCACCGCCGGCTGGATGGTGGCGGGGTGGAGCACCTTGGCCCCGAAGGCGGAGAGCTCGGCGGCCTCGGCGAAGCTGAGTTCGGCGATGGGCAGGGCCCCGGGGACCACCCGGGGATCGCAGGTGAGGACCCCCTCCACGTCGGTCCAGATCTGGACCTCCTCGGCCCCGAGGGCCGCCCCGAAGAGGGCTGCGGAATAGTCGCTGCCTCCCCGTCCGAGGGTGGTCGTGAGCCCCTCCTCCGTGGCGCCGATGTAGCCCTGGGTCACCGCCACCCGCCCCGGCCCCAGGTGGGGTTCCAGGTGGTGGGCCGCCAGGGCCGCGATGTCGTCCCGCTGGGGCTCCGCGGCCCCGAAGGCCGCATCCGTGCGCAGCAGGGTGCGGGCGTCCACCCAGGAGGCCTCCAGCCCCCGCCGCCGGAGGTGGGCGGTGAAGAGGGTGGTGGAGAGGAGCTCGCCGAAGGCGGCGATGGCGTCGAGGCTGCGGGGGCTCAGCTCCCGCAGCAGGGCCACCCCCCGCAGCAGGACCTCCAGCTGCCCGAAGAGGTCCGTGAGGCCCAGGTCCAGCTCGTCGGCCACGGCGCCGTCGAAGAGCCCCTCCGCGGCGGCCCGGTGGGCGCGCAGCAGCTGCCGGTGGATCTCCAGGGCTCCCGGAAGGTCCCCCCGCTCGGCGGCCTTGGCGGCGGCGAAGAGGCCGTTGGTGGTCTTGCCCATGGCCGAAAGCACCACCAGGGGGGCCGGGGGAA
>CAYSXG010000006.1:16486-19932 GCA_964434895.1 uncultured Solibacteraceae bacterium
AAGGGCCGCCTCCACGAGGGAGGCCACCTCGCGCATGCAGGCGGCGTCGGCGACGGAGGAGCCGCCGAACTTCAGGACGAGGCTCATGGCAGCATCCTTCTCGCGTGGGCGAGTTCGGCGTTGAGGGTGGAGCCTCCGGCGGCGTCTCGCTCGGGGGGGACCCGCTCTGCGATCCGCCGAAGGCGGGAGCAGGAGGGCGCGCCCGACGGCGCGTCCGATCGCGGGCTGCCAGTCAACGCGTGCGAGGCGCGGGAGAAGACGCGCGGATTCATAGCATCTCCCTCGCATGGGCGAGTTCGGCATTGAGGATGGAGCCCCCGGCGGCGCCTCGCTCCGTGTTGTGCCCCAGCAGCGTGAACTTGAGGCCGAGGATGGGACAGGGGCGGAGGCGGCCCACGTGGACGCTCATGCCCTCGTCGGCCTCCACGTCCCGGCGCACCTGGGGCCGGTCCTGGGCCTCGTGGAGGCGGATGGGCCTGCTCGGGGCGCTGGGCAGGCCCAGCTCCTTCAGGGGGTTCCAGGCCTCCAGGGCCTCCCGCACCTGGGCTGGCGTGGGGTTGCCCCGCAACCGAAGGCTGACGGCTTCGGTGTGGCCCTCCAGCACCGGCACCCGGTGGCAGAGGGCGGAGACGGCCAGGGGGGCGGGCTCCACCGAGGCCCCGGCCAGGCGGCCGAGCATCTTGGGGGTCTCCTCCTCGACCTTGTCCTCCTCGCTACGGATGAAGGGCACCACGTTGCCGAGGATGTCCAGGCTGGGCACGCCGGGGTAGCCGGCCCCGCTGACCGCCTGCATGGACGTCATCATCACCGCCTCCACGCCGAAGGCCGCCTGCAGGGGGGCCAGGGCCATCACCAGCACCGTGGCGGTGCAGTTGGCGTTGCACACGATGCCCCCCTTCCAGCCCCGGCGCTGACGCTGGGTCTGGAGCAGGTCCAGGTGGGCGGCGTTGACCTCGGGCACCAGCAGGGGCACGTCCTCGGCCATGCGGTAGGCCGATGCGTTGCTGAAGACGAGGGCGCCTCCTTGGGCGAAGCGGGGCTCCAGCTCCGAGGCGGGCCCGCTGTCCAAGGCGCTGAAGACCACCGGGGAGAGGGCGTGCTCCGGATCGCCGGGCACCATGACCCGCTGGCCCAGACCCCCGTAGGGCTCCCCGTCCAGGCGCCAGGCGCAGGCTTCGGCGTAGGTCTTGCCGCTGGACCTCTCGCTGGCGGCCAAGTACTGGATCTCAAAGAGGGGATGGTGGGCCAGGCGCTTCACGAAGCGCTGGCCCACGACGCCGGTGGCGCCCAGAACGGTGACGGGAATCTTCGAACTCATCGCTGCTCCAACATGGGGAACTGTTCAATCATCGGGCGGCGCCACCGGCTACGCCCTCCGCCGGGAGCGCAGCCCCCCGGGCTGCGCTCCTGCTCCCGCGCTTTGCGCGATCGCAGCGTCGGAGCCTCGGCGCCCAGAACGGTGACGGGGATCTTCGAACTCATGTTGGCTCCCTCAGGACTCAGGACTCAGGACTCAGGACTTTTGCAAGAAATGCAGGGCCAGGCGGCGGTTGAGGTCCACGCCGCCCCGCAGGTCCTCCAGGGAGACGTGCTCCTCCAGGGTGTGGGCCACGCGGATGGAGCCCGGCCCCGCCAGGACCACCGTGCGGTCCGGGACGAGGTGGCGCAGCTGGGGGGCGTCGCTGCCGAAGGGCATGGGGGCGAAATCGAAGCCGGGAATGGGCGGGTAGAGGTCCGCGGGTTCCGATAGGAGGACCTCCACCTCCGCCCCCTCGGGCATGAGCTGGCGCACCCGTTCCTCGAAGTCCGAATCCGGGGCCAGGCGGGCCAGCAGGTGGGCCTCCCCCCGGGCGGGCACGCTGTTGATGGCCTCCCCCGCCTGGAGGCGGCCCAGGTTCCACACCTCGGCGCCGAGCTGGTCGTCCACCCGCAGGGGCACCTCCCGCAGATCCTGGAGCCAGTCCATGAGGGGCCAGGCGGCGCTCCTGCCCAAGTGGGGCAGGGAGCTGTGGGCGGCCCTGCCCTCGCAGCGCAGGCAGAGGTGGAGGACCCCGCGCTGGCCCGTGGCCAGGCGGTTCTCCGTGGGCTCGCCGTTGATGAGGGCCCGGCAGTCCAGCAGCTTGTCGGCCCAGTGCAGGGCCTTGGCGGCTCCCAGGCTGTCGGTCTCCTCTCCCACCACCCCCAACCAGGCGAAGCCCGTGATGCCCTCGGCCAGCATCAGGCGCACCGCCTCCAGTTGGGCCAGGATCTGGCCCTTGGCGTCGCAGGCGCCGCGTCCCCGGATGAGGTCCCCCTCCTGGCAGGGCGGGACGAAGGGGGGCACCGTGTCCAGGTGGGTGGAAAAGAGCACCCGGGGCCGCCCCCAGAGGGCGAGGACATTGGTGCGGCCTCGGGCCACCCGGTGCTCGTGGACCTCGGCCCCCAGCTCCGACAGCAGGGTGCGCAGCTCCGGCAGGAGGGCGTCCTCCCGGCCGGAGGTGGAATCCACGGCGCAGAGGCGCAGCAGCCACTGGGTCATCCAGAGGCCGGGCGGGTAGGGCGGGGTGAGGGGGGCTTGGGGCGCGTTCATCGGGGTCGGGGAGTCCGGATAGTGTGGACCAATGGTGACCCTGAAACGCAGCCTGGGATCGGGATCCCGCAGCTTCCGTTTCCTTTGGCCCTCCGCGCCGGGTGACCGGCACGACAGCCGCGGGGATTTAGCCCTCGCGTCCAAGGTGCGCGTCGATGATCCGCGAACCCCTCGGCGATCCTCCCCTTTCCCTCGGCGTCCTCGGGTTCATCGCCCTCGACCGCGGTACTGATGGGGACCGCTCCTCCATCGGAACTCCCAGGTTGGCACGGGAGGCGCCGATTTCGCAAGGACAGGAATCGTCCGGGACCCTCAACCCCCTTAGATCGGGCGGTGTCCATGGGAGATCACGAACCTATTCACGGGCGGAAATCGATTCCCCTGGACGGAGTCCTGCCATGCCTTCCCGATCCCCGACCCAGCGTCTTCTCGCCCTTCAGGAAAGGGCCCTGGACCTCCTGCTGCCGCGCCTCACCCGGGGGGGCGTCCTTCTGGGCCTGCGCCTGAGCCTGGCCTCGGTCTACCTCTGGTTCGGGGCCCTCAAGTTCTTCCAGGGCCTGAGCCCCGCGGAGGACTTGGCGGGCCGCACGTTGGTGAAGCTGAGCCTCGGCCTGCTGCCCCCCCACGGCGCCGTCCTGCTGCTGGCGGGCCTGGAATGCGCCATCGCCCTGGGCCTGCTGACGGCGGGGCGCTACCTGCCCCTGGTGGTGGGCCTGCTGCTGCTCCACATGGCGGGCACCTTCACGCCGGTGCTGCTCTTCCCCCGGGAGATCTTCGTGCACGGCCCCTTCGGCATGAGCCTGGAGGGCCAGTACATCGCCAAGAACGCGGTGATCGTGGCGGCGGCCTTCGGCATGCTCTTCCTCACGCCCCGCCG
>CAYSXG010000007.1:0-18464 GCA_964434895.1 uncultured Solibacteraceae bacterium
GAGGGCCGCATCCAGTACCGCGAATACACGGACCAGCAGGGCGTGAAGAAGAACTTCACTGAGATCCGCGTGGACAACTTCGTGATGCTCGGAAAGATGGACGAGTCCGACCGCCAGCAGAACGGCGGTCGGCAGTCCTACGACAATGCGCCCGCTTCCACGCCCACCGGCGGGGATGGTGGCGGCTACGACGATGACATCCCCTTCTGATCCACCCCCAACCGCTTCACCACTGCCCACCAGGAGACACCATGCCCAACACCACCCTCATCGAACCCCAGCTCATCGCTCTCACCGAGCAGGACCGCCTGCTCTGGAGCGACACACCCGCCTGCCAGGACAGCACTGCCACCCTGGCCGATTTCACGATCACCTGTGATGCGGCCCGCTTCCAGACCTTCAAGGTGATCCGGACGCCCCACGGCACCGAAGTCTGGTCCTTCACGAGCCTGCCTCTCTTCCAGGCCATCAACGCCCAGATCATGCGACAGCGCCTCGCGGGCCAGACGGCCATCACCCAGGCCCTGGCTGCGGCCATCTCGGCCCCGAGGGCCTGATGCACCTGATCGTCGGCATCATGCCCCTCCCCCATGCCGAGGGCCTGGGCCTCCCCGGCTATGCCCACGAAGGCGACAGCGGGTTCGACTTCCGGGCCGCCATTGGAGAGCCCATCACCATCCCGCCCGGAGCCCGGGCCGCAATTCCCACTGGCCTCCGGTTCAGTATCCCGGATGGGTACGAACTTCAGGTTCGCCCCCGCTCCGGCCTTGCCCGGAAGTCCAGCGTGGAGACCGTCTTCGGGACCGTGGATTCCAGCTACCACGGCGAGGTGAGCATCACGCTCTGCAACAACGGCACCGAACCCTTCACCGTCAACCGGGGCGACCGCGTGGCCCAGGGCGTCGTGGCGCCCGTGATTCGTGCCCGCTGGACCTCCTTCATCGAATCCCCATCAACCCGCGGAGCCAACGGCTTCGGATCTACGGGAGCTTAAACGATGGACTCTCTTCTGAACTGGCTCAAGGGCGCCCTCTCCGAGAAGGACGGGACCCCCTCCTCCAAGCGCCTGCTTTACGCCGCTGCCGTCTTCGCCGCCCTCGGCTTCGTGGGCTGGGACACGCACCTTCACCACGGCCTCACCCTCCAGGGCGTGGCCGTGCTCCAGCTCACCGTGGGTTCCACCGCCGCCGCCTACATCGGTGGCCGCATCGCCGAAGCCAAGGAGGCGACCTCATGAACATCTCCCCCGAATTTAAGGAGCGCGTGGACGCGCTCGTGACCCAAATCCTCCTTGGGGAGGGCGCAGACCTCGCACAGAAAGCCGACAATCACGCCAAGCGAATGGCCAAGATTGGCTTCCCTGTACCCAGCTCGTGTGTGGTGCAGAAATCGGCCGCCGCCATGCTCTACGACATCGCCAAGCAGATCAACGGAATGGACTCGCGCCAGCCCGAGCGACCGGCCGAGGAGTATCAGGCATGACGCCCACCCCCACCGCGCCCCTCACCGATGCCGGCCGCGCAGCCCTTCACGAGGAACTGAAGCGTGTGGCCAAGGACGTGGATTCGCCCGCCTGGATCGAATCCGGGGCCAAGCTCTGGATCCACCTGGCCCACACGCTTGCCCAGGAGCCCGACGACACCCACGAGGACGCGGTGGAACTCATCAGCCGGCGTTGGTGCCCCGCGATGAGCAAAGTCACCGGCCTCGGCGGTTTTGCCCTGGCCCCAAGGGCGGCGAAGGTGGCCGTCCGTGCCGCCGAGCTATGGGGCAGGGTCCGGGCCGAGCGAGCCCGGGCCCTGGGCGGGGAGCAGATGGCCCTGGATCTTGGTGAAGCCGGGTGAAGCGTTCGTCAGCCCTCAAACGAAAGACCCCGCTCCAGCCCCGGAAAGCCGCCCTCAAGGCGTCCCCGGGGCTTCCCTCTACCTCGGCCAAGGTCACACCACTTCAGCGCAAGACAGGCCTTCAGGAGCGACGGCAGGGCCAGCCCAAGATGAAACAGAAGGCGCCAAGGGAATTCGCCCACATGGGCCGCGTGAAGGCCCTCGGCTGCCTTGTGTGCCGCCACCAGGGGCTGGGCTGGGTTCCGGCAGAGGCGCACCACATCAAACGCGACCCAGAGACAGGCCGCGTCCTCGGAACGGGCCAACGGGCCCCGGACCGGCACACAATCCCACTTTGCCCCACGCATCACCGGGAGGGCGGCCCAGGCGTGGCCTTCCACGCCGGCCGCGGGGCCTGGGAGGCCACCCACGGCAACGAGGTGGACCTCCTGGCGGAGACCCTGCGCCTCTTGGCCGGGGAGGCCGTCGCCTAGCTTCGGGCCACGGCCGGGGAGAGTTCGGCGAGGGAGGTGCCGGTGTAGAAGGCCTCCTCCACCTGGCGGGAGGTGATCCCGTGCGGGGCCAAAAGGCGGTCCATCGCATCCAGGAACACAGCCTCACAGCCGAAATCCTCGTCCAAGGAGAGGTGCGGGTAGAGGGTCAGATAGTGAGCCCGGAGAATTGGCCCCATGCTGTCAGGGCCTGCGGCCAGGACACGCTCCACCACATGCTCAGCGTCCCCCTTCGGCGCAGGGGTTGCCACACGCCTTCGGTTGGCCCCGAGCACCACACCGACCGCGACACCAGCCGCAAAAACGAATCCAAGCGCTACCGCAACGGAAGCCAAAGGACACCTCGGAGAATGATGAAAGAGGAGGGAAGAACGCCGAAATTCTTGATACCCCAGACGGCCCGGATCAGCTCGTGGTCGTTGGAGCTGAGGCCAGGGCCCAGCATGGCCACCGCCAGTACCGAGCCGAGGTAGGACGCCGAAATTCCCGCCACAACCATGGCCTCGGGATTCTGGAGAAAGGGAGGTGCGCCAGGCACCACCAGGATGTGCCAGAGGCAGACAAACCCAAGCAGCCCCGTCAAAAGAGACGCTGCCGGCCCCATGATCCGAACGACATCCACGCTGGTCGAGGCCGTGTGGAAGGTAAAGTAGGCGGCGCAGAGCGCCAACGTCAGGATCGTGACCACCACCAGCGACCGGGTGGCCCGCGGACTCCACTCCGAAAGCGCCACCGGCACCATCACGAACGTGCCCATCACCCACAGCGCGGGAATCCAGAGGTTTGGGACCTGGATCACCCGCGCCAGGATTGTCCCCACCAGATCCAACACCCCCATGACCACCAGATAGGGCAGAAAAGCCCTCCAACCCGGGATGCGCATGTAGCGCGGCATCCGGGAGGCCGCGGCAATCGCCACGACAAGGTTCATCGTGATGGCGACGCCGATGGAGAGGTGGTAGATGGCTGGGGACATGTGGGCAGCTTACGGGCAGGGAGGCTTAGGGCACGGGTCGGAGGCGTCGATGGCTGACGCGAGCTCATTGCCGTTGGCGTCGAGCACGAACAGCACGAGCGTGGCGGTGCCATCGGCCGCAAGAGCCGGCTTCACGGCGATCTTGGTGGCGCCGGCCTGGTGAACGGCGAACTGGAACGCTTCCACATCCCAATAGCGAGGCGTCATGGGCGGGGCGTAGGAACGGGCCATGTAGTTGGCCACCATGTTCCGGCCGTCTTCGACGCGAATGACATGCCGAGTCCAAGCGGGTTTGAGGGTGGCCTGGGGGGCCATGGCGACCAGAGCCGTAGCGTCCTGGGCCGATGCGGGCACCAGGGTGACGAACGCCGCTGCGAGCAGAAGGGCGAGCTTTTTCTTCAAGGGAATCTCCTAAAAAGTGAGGAACGGTGAGCTTCTATCCTCTCCGATTTCGAGGGGTTGAGGCTCTTCCGGCCCTCGCCACTCCAGCGTGGCCAGGGTGTTACGGCCAGGCAGGGTTCAGGAGGTAGCGTTCTTGGAGGACGGCGGCGAGATCGCCAAGGGGGAACACACCCTCGGCCACCACCTGCCCCCCCTCGTCCAACACCTTGAAGACGAGATTCACCCCATCAGTAGCGCGTCGCGCTGCCAGGGTTGCTTCACCCGGAGTTTCAATCCCAACCGTGATCTTTTTCATCTTGGAACCTTCGCGCAATACAGGTAGGCTAGTGGTGACTCGAAATGTTGCGGGGGAACCCGCTACGCCTAAAATGATTCCCAGGAAACATTCAGCCTTGCAAGAGGTTTTTTTGACGACGCTTTCCCAGCGACTTCAACGAATCGTTGACGCGGCCAACCCGCCGTTGTCCGACCTCGACATCCAGCGCCGAGGAGGGCCTACCCGCAGCACCACCTACAAGATCCGGATGGGGGTGGAGCCCAACCCGAAGCGCCCCACCTTAAAACTGCTGGCCCTGGCCATCCCGTGCCGCCTGCGATACCTGGAACTGGGCGAGGAGCCCCCTCAGGCCACGCCGGGGCTCGCCATCAAGGACGCCCTCATCGAGCACAAGTGGGACCAGAACATCGACGGGTTCTTGCGCTACCTGGGCCAGGTCTATGACATGGCCATCAGCCGGCCCCGATTCGAGGAGATCCTCGCTGACAAGGCCACCCTCCAGGGCGACGAGGCGCTTAACCTTTCGGCAGCCCTGGGGCTCGACATCGCCTCCCTCGCGGCCCAGGCACCGCCATCAGCCACGCTCTACGAAAAAACGCGCCTCTCCCGTGCCATCCAACTGGTCGAGAGCATTCTACGGCCCGGTTCCGACTCCAATTTGTTAATTGATGCCTACCTTAATGTTTATGACCTATTGCGCGAAGATATAAGCCCAGCCCAAACCATCGAAAAAACAGCCAACATTCTTCGCCCATTTCTCACTACAATTAAGTAGTGGATTCGCTCTTCCCATCCAAGATTGAAACCCTCAAAATGCTCGACTTCCGACGACTCAAAACCTGGATCCTGCGCGAGAAGCCCGCCACCCGTGAGGCCTACAGGGAGGTCCGAAGCGAACTCCAAGCCTTCCTCACCCTTTCAGGGCGTCTGAGCTGGGACACTATGGCCCATCTCAGAACACTGGAGGGCCATGACGCGGAGATCGTCCGTCGCCACATCGAACTCCAAGAATTGGCCCAAGAGATGAAGCAATTCTTGGAAGGCCAGCACTCCGGCCGCAAGCTCGTCATCGGCGTGGAGGACCTGCGGGACATTGCGGTTGGGGTCTGCGAACGGCTGCACCTCCCCTATGAGGTCACGGGTGACGCCGCAGAGGCTCGCATCGCCGTGGACTCCATCACCAACGCAATGCGGTACGCCATTCAAAGCTCTATTAAGCGAAGCGAAATTTCATCGCTTTCAATCCATGGGCATGCCACATCCAACCGTGCCATTCTGCGCCTCAGCCCATTCTCGAACATCTTCGCGGGTACCCCCGACCTCCCCACGATCCGAGCCCGCTCCATCATCTCCGCCCTCTCAGGGTCCATCGAGTACACATGGGGCGAGCTCGTCATTGACGTACCTGCTGGCCAGTCCAATGGCGAACAACCCAAGCTCGAATGACTGACGTGCGCCTGCCAGAAACCCCGAACTACTCTCGGCTGGATGTTCTCGGATCCGGCGCGACTGGGAGGGTCCATCTGGCCATCGACAAGCGGAACTACCGCAAGGTCGCGCTCAAGACGGCATCCTCCGACGAGGACGCTCGCTCCATTCTGAACGAGGCCGCCACCCTGGCACGCCTGAGCCACCCAGCCATCATCGAATTCCACGATGCCGATTCGGAAGGCTGTTACCTGGCGACCACCTACCACGAGGGAGAAACACTCCGGGAACGCCTCAATCGCGGACCCCTGCCGCTTCACGAGGCTCTTCGGATCGCCACCAGTATTCTCCAGGGCCTCGACCACGCCCACGACTGCGGCATCATGCACCGCGACATCAAGCCCGAAAACCTGTTCCTCACTGCGGCCGGCCAGGGCAAGCTCATCGACTTCGGCTCCAGCAAGCCGGTCCAGAAATCTGACATTCAAGATTCGGATGGGTTAAATTTCCGGGGCACGGGGCCCTACACCGCGCCCGAGGTATTCCGTGGGCAGCCACACACCCCACAGAGCGATTTGTTCTCCCTCGGGGCAGTGCTCTTCGAGATGGCTGCGGGGCGACCCGCCTTCAGCGGGAACAAGCCCGCAGACATAGCCATGGACGTGCTCAACCACAACCCGGACATGGAGGCAGTGCCTGCCGCCCTGACCATCGTCCTGAACCACGCTTTAGCCAAACTGCCCAGGGAGCGTTACGCCAGCGCCAAGGCCTTCCTTCTCGACTTGGCCACCGCTGGCCACGCCGCGCCAGCGCCCGAGTATCCCGAGGATTTTCAGGCGGCTTTTGACCCTCGGCGCATTCGCCGGCAGAAGCTCCAACGCCTGGGGGTTTTCACCGCGATGGGCGTCAGCGTGGCCCTCACAATCGGCGCCCTCCTTGCCGCCGTGCGCCGGGAACAGCGCCACCGCAGGGCACAGGAATTCGTCCATCAGGCCCAGGCCTTTGGGACGACATGGACTCCCTCGACGGCCGCCCTCGCCCTGGAGCGATACGACCAGGCCATCGCGCTGGAGCCTCGGAATCCTCAACCCCACATCGGCAAGGCCATCCTCTACGCCATGATGAGCGACGCCATCAAGCCGACCCGCGAAGTTCTGCCCGCAATGCTGGAAGAGGCCGACCTCGCAGTGAAGACCGGCCCCAAGGAGCCGATGGCCTACGCCGCCCGGGGCGTTGCCCGTGCCCTCTGGGAGCGGGACTACCTCGGGGCCCAGGAGGACGCGGCGATGGCCACCATGCTCGGGCCCCAAGTACCCGAAGCCCACTACTGGCGAGCCTACCTCCTTACCATCACGGGCCAAAAGAGCGAGGCGATTCGGGAATCCACCCTAGCTGTCGCCCTGGCCCCGTCTGACCCTATCGCGGCCTACGTCAGGGCACAGACGTTCATATTCTTCGGGGAGCCGAAGGCTGGGCTAAAGGAGGCCCAGCGCATGCTCAAGAACACCCCGAGCGCCTGGTACATGCGGTGTTATGCGGCCATGGTGCTGACGGACATGGGCCGTTGCCCCGAGGCCCTCCAGGAAATCAACCGGCAAGGGGACGTCACATCGCCGGCCTGGCTTTCCTTCCGAGGCTATGTCCTGGCCAAGTGCGGCCGGCAAGACGACGCACGGCGCATCCTGGGGGTGCTCCATGACCTTGACGAATCAGGCAGCGCCCTTGTCACCCAGTACCACTTCGCCCTGATTGATATTGCGCTTGGGAAGGACGATCAGGCCCTCGGCCACCTTCGGAAGAGCGCCGAGAACCACGATGAGATCATGGCCTTCGCCGCCGTGAACCCATGGTTGGCCAGCCTACGCTCCCGGCCCGAGTTCCTGGAGATCCTCCAAATCGTGAAGCAACCCGCAAGGCCCCAATAGCCTTGGGCTACACTCGGGGCATGTGCGGGCGAGTTGTTCAGAAGGGGCTGGCGGATCTGGCGCGGTCGCGTGGACTCACCATCAGAAACCTCGTCCAGAACTACATCGGGGACAGGTACAACGTCCCCCCGGGCGTTCCCGTGGCCGTGATCGAGAATCAGGATGGAGAGCTGGCTCTTGACGCGAAGCTCTGGGGCTTCATGGGCACCAAGGGGTTCCAGAGCAACTCCCGCAGCGACACCCTGGGGAAGCATGAGGGCTACCTCATGTCGTTCCGGCGTGTCCTGCTGCCCGTCAGCGGGTTCTACGAATGGCCCACCCTTGGCGGCCGAAAGCGGAGCTTCTACATCCATCCGGCGCTTGAAGCGCACTGGTTTTTCGCGGCCGTAATGAAGGACATTGAGGAGAAGAAGGGCCAGGCCCAGGGCATCTCCATTGTGACCTGCGAGCCAACGGCCATGATGATGGAGCTGCATCACCGCTGGCCCGTAGCTCTGAACCTGGAGGGGCAGAGAGCTTGGCTTGACCCAACATCGAAGGGAAAGGATCTGCTCTCCCTCCTTCGCCCCTCCCCAGACGAGGACGTGGACGCTTGCGAGGTTGGCGCTGCCTGCGCCGATTCCCGGAATCAGGGCCCGCAGTTGATCTTGCCTGTAGCCTAGGCCGCCCTTCGGATGGAGACTCGCCTCGTAACCAGCGAGCACCCGCAGTTTGGGTGGCAGGGGATGCAGGGCCACCACTGATCCGCCTTGGGGTAAGGCTGACCCTCGCGGCTCTTCGCGGCGCCGCGGCGACCGATGTTCGTCTTCCCAGCCCAGAGCTGGCGCTGCCCATCCTTCACGGGGGCGTCAGGGGCCACCACCTGGAACACCTGGCGGTCCCACTGGACGCACCAGGGGCAGCCCCTGGCGGCTGAAACCCACACGGCCTCCCAGCCTTCGTCTGGGTCGATGGCGGCTAGCTGGCCATTGGTGACGGCCGCAGCGGTTTCCGTGAGCGCCAGGCGCCGCCAATCCCGGTTCTGGTCCGCGAAGCGGTCGTAGCACCGCTGCATGAGCGCCCGCACGGGCAGGCCCTCCTGACGGGACTGGATCAGGGTGTTGAGCAGGCCCTCCTTGGCGCCCGAGGCGAGGCCCGAGACCCCTTGCAGAGCCTTGGCCTTGGTCCATTCCATGGCTTGGACCTCCTCCCGGCGGTGAATCTGCCCCATGGCCGCCTGCCAGGTCCCCGGCACCTGGCCCGCGCCGGCCTCCGTGAGGGACCGGATCCGGCCCAGCCAGTGGGCCTTGATGGCTACGGCGTTGGCCAATTCCTCACGGGTTGAGGTGTTGAAGAGCTGGTTCACCAGATGGTCGATGAGCCGTCCCCAGCCGTCCCGCAGCTCAAGGGGGGACACAGAGGGCCGCTTGTAGAGTTCGGCCACTTGACCCCAGCCGTGGGGCTGCGGGCCGTCTCCTAGGGCCTTCTGGAGCTTGCGCGGGGCCGCCACGCCGAAGGCGGCGCCGTAGAGGGCCGCCAGGAACTCGAAGCCCGGCCGCCAGAAGAGATCTTCCACCGCCGCCTGGGCCTTGTCCGGGTGCGGGCCCCAGAGGGTACGCTCCCGGTCGAGCTGGGCCGCAGTGGGGGGCGCCTGGGGGGCCTTCTTCCGGAGCACCAGGCGCCTACTTGCGGCCATGATCCGCCTCCTCACGCAAGCGTTCAGCGGTCTCGTGGTGGCCCATGTGGTCGAGGTGGTCCGCCATGGCGTCCATCTCCTCGGGGGACGGCTCAGGCGCCACGTTCGACCTCCTGCACCAGGGCCTCCACGGCCGCAAAGAGCTGGGGGGCCTCCTCCTGGAGGAAGGCGGCGATCTCCGGGGCCTGGAGGTGAAGCACGTCCCAGGCGCCATCGACCTGAAGGGCCGCGGCCCGCATGGCGTCACAGCGGGGGCAGGGCTGGCACTCGTCAGGGCAGCGGGCCAGGCTCATGGCTCACCCCTCGCCCTTCAGGGACCGGAGGCGGTCCTTCACGTCATCCTGGAAGGTCCGGGGGCGCTCCTCCTCATCCCCACCAGCTTCGGAGGAATCCCCACCACCTCCCTGCCCCGGATCCATGGCCCCGAAGGGATCCTCGCCGGGCATCCCGCCCATGGGATCGGGCTGGGCCGGGGAGACGGCCCCCTGGAAGAGGCTGCCCAGGCTCGGATTGAGCGGCGCGGCGCCCACGCTGGGGTCGGGGTATTCGGGCAGACCCCCCCAGATCCGCCGGCCCTCGTCCAGGGTGATGACGGCGTTCAAGCGCTGGAACTCGGCCGCCTGCATCCCGGGGTCCGCCGGGAGGTCCCCAAACCACGCGATGGGGTGGGGGTCCATGCTCAGGGAGGCCCTGAGCTCGTTGATGGTCATGGCCTTCTCTTCGCGCTCGCGCTTTGCCTTGGCGTCCATGGCCTCTAGTCCAGTGAAGGACAGGCGGTAGTCCGAGGAGAAGCGGCCGATGATGTTGTCGGAGAGAAAGGCGGCCGTATCCGTCAGGAAGGGCACCAGGCCCTTGTCCCGGGCCGCGGCCAGCTTCTCGGAGGTATCGTCTCCCGAGAAGTTGGAGGTGCTTCCCTGGGTGAAGGCGTCGAGGTTGATCTCCTTGGGGTCCATGCCGTAGACCGCGCAGCCGATGGAACTGGTGAAGGCGATCCACTTGGCGAAGGCCATTTCGGAAAATTCCTGGCCCGTGGCCGTGAAATTCGCCGCCGCCTGGCCGTTCTGGCTGAAGAGCACGGGGAGGCCGAAACGGTTCTTCACCCCGCGGACCTTCGCGGCCCATGCGGCGTTGAAGGCCTCCTTGGTGCGCCGGTCGAAGTTCCCGAAGACCGTCAGGATGCCGCGGGGGATGGCGTTGTTGTCCATGCCCTCCGTGGTGTATTCGATGCCCTGCATGAGCCGGCCCAGCATGTCCACGCAGCTTTCCAATTCGCTCTTGCCGTAGCCGCGACGGTCCACATAGGGGCTCTGGTTGCGCTGGAAGAGCACCAGCTCGTCATGGCTAAACTCCTCGTCGGGCATCCCCTGGAGGCTCTGGTAGGCGTAGACGCCGCGCTTGTTCGGTGCGGCCTGGAAGAAGGTGCCACCGTCCCGGAGGTAGAACGAATCCAGACCCTCAATGCCCCGCAGAGGCACGGTCTCCACGGCCACATTGTCGTGGGTCAGGGCCTCGTCTGCGAACTGGGAGATAAACTCCCGGAAGGTGTGCCGCTCAAGGGCCCGGCGGGCATGGGGGCGAAACTCCCGGCCACCGTTGAGGATGAACTTCTCCAGCCACCGGCAATAGTCCGCCTGGTCCTCGGAGAGCTCCGCGGAGGCATCGCGGTGGTGAACGCGGAAGCCCTTGGTCTGCTCCCGACCGGAGGGCTCGGCGAAGGCGGCCACCTGGCGGCGCCGCGTCATGTGGATGGCCCCGACGATCTCCAGCCGCTGGCTGATGGTCCGCAGGGCCTCGAAGGGCAGGCCCGGCTTTTGAACCCAGAGCCCGCCGCCGCCCATGATGGAGAGCATGGCTTCCGTCTTGGCCTTCGCCTTGGCGGCGTCGGGGTTCACGAAGGACAGGGCCTTGGCCAGCAGGCGATTCCCAGAGGCCTCGGCCTGGCGCAGGCGGTTCCAGTCCCGCATGGTCTGGGCGCCACTCGCCGCCTCCATGGATCCCAGTTCAGAGAGGTACATTGAGGCCAGCTCCATGCTGGCATCCTGAACCTCACGAGCCGGCGCCCCAGGGTTCATCGCCACAGCATGAGCGGGTCCCAGGTGGCTCCAGGGTGTCGTGGTGGCAGGCTGGAAGCTCATCAGGTCCACGGGGACTCCTCACCCTCCAAGTCGAACCCGGAGGGGGCGAGCGTCGCCTCTTCGTCCCTCGCCACATAGGTGTCACAGGGGGGCATGCCCGCTGCGACCGAACACAACAGGGCGTCGCAGAACCCGCGCACGGCGTTGAAGTGGTGACAGGTCCCACAGGAAAGCACCGGATCCCGGCGGGAGCCATGCACCTCGGCCAGCAGGTCCGCCAGCTCCTCGGATTCGATTCGGTGGACGCGCACCTCGGGAGCGGGACCCGTGGCAGGCACTTCCACCGCCTTCTGAGCCCGGGGGAACCCAGCGCCATCGGCCCCGTCCGCGCCGCCGGCGTTCCAGCCGCTCCTGCCGAGGGTCCAGAGGTAGGCCCCGATGGCCATGCTCATCACCCGGTCGTCATGCTTCCCGGACATGGCCTCGGGCTTGCCCTTCTCGTTCCGCTGGAAGCTGTGGCACTCCAGCCAGAAGCGGGCATCCGGACAGGCTAAGGCCCGCCGGCGGATCGTCTCGTCCAGGGCGTCCAGGATCATGGGCCGGGTGGTGACGTTCGTGGGGAAGCCCGGCACCAGGAAGGCGCTCATGGTGCCCTGGTTATACTCCCGGTGCCGGTAAACTTCGGGGTAACCCGAAACTTCCAGCGCCGCGAGTACGGTATGGCCGTGGTTGTTCCGCTCCACCGCCACGCAGGCCTGGTAGGCCCGGCCCACGCGGTCCAGCAGCTTGGCGAAGTCCACAGGCCGGATGCGGCCCCCGATGGCCGTCACCACGCGCAGGCCCTGGCCCGCAGCCCGGAGGACGTAGGCCCGAGAGAAGTCCGCCCCACCCTGCTCGGGATCGCTGCCGGTGGTGCCCCGGTCCAGGCCCTCGGCCACGTCTGCGGAAAGCAGGTAGAGCTCCCCAGGAATGGGGTCCTCCCACACCTGGACGCCGTTGGCGGGTTCCTTGGGGGCTGGGGACTGCTTGGCGGCCTCGTGGCCCTCCTGCACCGCCCCGAGATCGAAGAAGGGGCGGCCGGAGCTCAGGAAGGCACCCAGCAGGGTCTCCGGGTACTCCTGCGGGAAGAGCTCCTTCACCTCGCCCTGCTTCCAGCGGCGCCACGCGATCTGTTCCAGGCTCAGGCCGAAGGTCGCCATGGCCTGGCACTCCTCGGGCGTGAGGGGTGCCTGCCGGGCCTTGTCCCATGGCAGGACGTACTCCGGGTGCTCGAACCACGGGTAGAACACCACCTGATCCGTGCTCTTGCCGCCAAGGGCGTCCTGCACCGCGTCGTAGTAGGGGTTGAAGCTGTTGACCGTGGTCTCGTAGCAGATGTTGCCGTCCTTGGGGACGGCCTGGACGAAGCTGGCCTTGAAGCCGGACCAGCCCTTGTACCAGGCGGCCTCGGAGGCGTGGAGGTTGTGGATCACGCCGCCGCGCCACGGTTCGCCCGCTTCTGTAGCGATGATGAAGCGGCTGGGCGGATCGTCAGCCCGGCCCCGCTTGAATTCCAGCTCCAACTCGTACTTGGAGGAGGTGTTCTCCACCACCAGGCTCTGGAGTTTGGGCGGCAGGGATTCCATGAAGAGCTTGTAGGTCCGCAGCAGCTCCTGGGAGAGGTCCCGCTTGTGGGTCAGCACCACCGTCACCCGGCCCGGGCTCAGGTAGCCATCCATAAAGAACAGGCCCCCGATGAAGGTGGAGAAACCGAGCTGGCGGGGCTTCACGATCAGGTCTCGGATGCCCCGGAAGCTGTCAATGCCGGCCTTGCGGGCGTAGTGCTGGCGGAGGTGGTTCAGGTAGCGGGTCTGGATCGGGTTCAGCACGAAAGGCCAGAGAGGGCCGCCGTCCTTCGTGCGGATCTTCAGCGTCGCCGGCGCGAAGAGGTCGAACCGACTGGCCAGCGCCGCCACGCGCTCCCGGCGCCCCTCCGGCAGCTCCTGGAGAACCCGAGCTGCATCGGCCTCGGCATGGAGGCGGCGGAGGGTTTCGGGGTCGAGGTTGGCTAGGTCTAAGGACTGGCTCACACCTTAGCCCCCGGGCCCGCCTGCGTGCGCTTCAAGGCCGAGAGTTGGCCCTCGTACCACTTCAACGTTTCGCGTTTCTCATACAGCTCGGCCAAGGTCTCATCCTGAGATGCCAGTACACGGGCAAAAGCCTCCCCAAGTTCCGCATGGATGGCCGCGACCCTGGCAGCACGAGTCTCGGCAAACCGGGCCCTCTCCTTCGATTCCAGCAGTTCAGGGCATTCCCCGTAGAGGCAGCCGATCACAGCACCGTCCGAATCCCGCCACGAATGGGTCAGGGTGAGATGCTCAGGCGGGATAGCACCAATCAGCAGCGCCACCTCCTTCCGCTGCTTGATGTCGGCCAGTTCCGCCTCTGCGGCTTCAGCCTTGGCCTTCCACTCCTTGGCCCCTTCGTCCTTGATGGCCTGGACCATGGCGGCCTCTTCGGCCTTCACCATGGCTTCCATGCGGCGAAGAACGACTCCATCGAAGAATCCAGCGGCCTGCTGAATTGGGGTGACGTTGATGGTCAACCCCGCGCAAGCGTTCGAGACTAAGAGCTCGCCCTCCCCGCCAGGTTCTGGGTCGGCCGGCAGCGTCAATTTCAAGGCCTCTTCGATCCTGACAGCAGGTTCATAACATCCAGGCCCAAGAAGGGAGTCCAAGAGGTGGTTGAGGTCGAGGGACACGATGGCTTTGCCGCCTTCCGGTGCCGCCGCCTCGAATTGAAAGAAATGGCCCTGCGGCGTCTGAATCCAGCGCGGGAAAAGCATGATAGTGTCTCCGTTCAAGAAGCCCGCTGGAGTTGCCCAGCGGATCATTTGGTTATGTGTTAAGTCATGCATTGAGTTGATGAGATGTAATTAATGATTCGCATATGTATTTCATTTTTATATTTATCACCAATAATTGCACCACTTAATGCTCCTTTTATAATTTTATAAATAGATTCATCAAACCAGCAATTTCCACGGGCTGCTTCAACAAATTCAGGCCAATCAATCGCCATATATTTTTCATTAATTATTATTTCTATAGCCATATCCAATGGAAACCCGTAGGTGTCAATAAGCTCAAATAGTGCTTTGCCGTTGAACAATAGTTTGCCATCCGTGGTTACAGCATTTTTTACACACACCATTCAAGACACCTTCGCCAAAGAGCCAATCCTCTCCTTCTCCTCTATCCAGGCCCGCACACGCTCGGCCGGGTCTCCGGACCTGGAGCCGGTGACGGCCTGGATCAATTCGGTGGCGAGGTCATCCGGGAGGGCGCAGCGCATCCCGCCGCGGATGCCTCGGTAGATTTCGCCGGTGAGGATCCCCAGGCGCTGGTCCTGGTGGAAGAGGTAGACGGCAGAACAGGCGTGGGCCGCGCCGGCGGCGAGGGCCCACCAGGAGGTTTCCAGGGGCAGCGGGTCGCGGTCGGCGGGCCAGGAGGCCAGGGCATCGGTGGCCGCCTTCCGGGCCGGGGCCAGCACCTTGGGGGCGCCGGGGCCCCAGACGCGATGCACCCCGCGCTCAGTCTGCTCGATCAGCTTGGAGGCCCGGAAGCGCTGGGCACCATCGTTGAGGCGGATGTAGACCGCCCGAAGCCCATAGAGGTGGGCCAGGAGGGTGGCCCACCAGGTCCCCTCGGCGTCCCCAGGCACCTCGACGGCGATGGGGTCCGCCACGGGCACGGGGCCAGCGGCCCGAGGGGCTAGGGCGAGAGGGCCGCGGCTCACGCTACACCTTCAGCAGCCCGGGCCGTCATCTCCTTGCACTGGAGGCAGGAGGCACACTCGTAGCGGCGGCAAGCAATTGGCCTCAGATCGCGGTGCTTGCAGAGGCCCGAGCGATCATCCCACCACTTGCAGGTGTACCAGGTGGCATCGGGGTGTGCCTTCAACTGCGCCCCAAGTCGCCTCTGGGCTTCTGCGGATGTCAGCGGAACTACAAGGTCGCCCCATAGTGCGGTGTCGTGGTCGATGCTGATGGCGGTGCCATCCTTGATGTGGCGCTTTGCAATGGCGAGGGACTCCTCAAAGGATTCAGACTCGCCTCCAACGAGGATAAACGCAGCGCAACAAATGCCGCCGCACCCGACAGCGCCCACCACTGGCCAAAGAACCGCAGCCCTCTTGTCGCGCAGTTTGGCGACCTTGCGGGCAGTTCGGTTGGGCCGGCCTCGGAAGACGACAGGGAAGCTCATTCGTCCACCCACCCAAGGTCTTCCCAGTGCGAATTAAACAAATGGCCAAGAGCGCGAGGTGTGACGTAATTTTGGCGAATGAAGGCGAATTCCCACCAGCGGGTCTCGCCATTCAGGGACTTCGGAAAGAAGAGAAAGCGCCGCACCACCCGCTTCTCGAAGGGTTCAGGGCTATTCCACCTCATGCCCGCGCCCCTTCTGCGACGCCGCGCAGCTCCTCCATGGTCTTGAAGCGCAGGACGTTCTCCGCAGCACCTTCCAGGTCCACATCCAGGCGCCGCCCCATGCCCATGAGGGCCGCGAGGCACGTCAGCGCCAGCCGGAGGCCGGTTGGGGCGTCTAGGTTCCCGCTCCGCAGAATCTCCCGGATCTCCTCCAGGGTGACGGGTTCCAGGATCGGGAGGCCTTCCAGCGGCACCGATTCCGCGGCCGCGGCCAGATCACGAGACGCGAGCATGGATCATCCTCCTGGCGCTCTCCAGCGCGTGAATGTTGGCCCGGCCCTGGGCCGGGTCCAGTTCCTTGACGGCCTGCCCAATCCCCAGTTCCTGGGCCCGGGTCCGGCGGCCGGCGGTCTCGCAGAGCCATCGGCAGCAGGCGTCATCCGAAGCCTTCGCCAGGAAGCGGGCCACATCCTCGGGGGTCTGGCGGATGGCGCTCACGAGGCCCTCCGATCAGCCCACTTCGCTTCGATGGCCGCTTGGCGCTGCTTCGAGAAGA
This sequence comes from uncultured Solibacteraceae bacterium, assembly GCA_964434895.1. Classification (GTDB taxonomy): domain Bacteria; phylum Acidobacteriota; class Holophagae; order Holophagales; family Holophagaceae; genus CAYSXG01. The sequence continues at coordinate 16,058 of CAYSXG010000007.1, forward strand.
CCGTCTCCGGCATGTCCGGGATCTCTTCGAGGGGGTGGCCCATGGCCCAGAGGGCGCGGCGGCGGGCCCCGATGCGGCGGCGGAGGCCATTGCGCGGCACCCCATCCGCCTCCAGGCGGGCGAGGACTTCCATCATGCCCCTCAGTTCACCGATGAAGATTTTGCAGGCGATCTCCAGGGGCATCATCAGAGCGCCTTCCCCTGCCCTTCGGGCATCAGAGCCTTCATGCGAGGTTCGCCGGTGGTGGGTTCCCACTGGCGGGCCCCGCAGTCCGAGCAGGCGGCGTCCTGGCCCTCCTGGAGGTGGCCACATAGGCAGCAGACGAAGGTGGTGCTCGCGGTGCTCATCGGAAACCGCCCGTGAGCACCACCACCGCAAAAGCCGCGAGGAAGAGGGCCACCACGAGGGCGGCACCACCCCAGAGCGGCAGTGTCACCAGCAACCAGGGCCAGGTGATTACCTTTCCCAGCTTCAGGCCGATGAATAGCAGGCCCAGGAGCCCGAAAAAGCCGACTTTCATATCTTCTCCCCGGCGCGAACGCGCCTCATCAAGGTCCAGTCGTCCTCTTCCTCTTCACCCGTGGGGCCGTCCTTGCCGCGGTCCATGGCCACCAGCCCGACCTCCTGCGCCTTGCGCAGGGCATTGGCCAGCTTCCCCAGGTTGTCGGGCGAGAGCCGGGAAATAGTGTCGCCTTCCGAATCTTCCCGAAGGCCTGTATTTAGCTGATTCTTGACGTGTTGTACAATGGTCCTGGAGGCCGAAAGGGTTTCATCCCGAAAGGACACCTCCTGATCGGCGATCTGTTCGGCGATTTTGGTGTCTCGTTCGCGCTTAAATTCGGTTAAGAAGGCTTCGCGCTTGTTGTACCAAGTCTTATTGTTGTCATCATTAGCATTTGCGCGTTCGGAAATTGTCGAAGCCGGTACGGAAAAGTGCTTTCCGAGTTCGGTGGTGGTCAGGAATTCCGGCGCGTTGCCGTTTCGGGACAGGCCGGTGACGAAGGCGGCTTCGATGGCCTGCCAGTCGTACTTGGTCCTCCGGTGCCCGCCGTCCACCTGGCGGGAACTCCTCCCTTGCGGTTTCCGACCCATCAGGCCACCCCCTGGACGGGCCTGCGGCCCCCGAGGGGCTCCGCCCCCACCGCCGGAGCGAGCACCACCCCATGCTGGGCGGAAGCGGCGTGGAGGAACTCCAGCCAGTCGGAGAACTCTCGCTTGCCGAATTCCCGGGTGCGGGCGCCAAGGAGCACCATGCCCCCGTCCAGGCCGGCGGCGATCCGCCCGGTTTCGTTCCGGAAAGCGGCCGTGAGGACGTGCTTCCAGTCCTCCGGGGAGAGGCGCTGCATCTTCCCGTTGACCGGCCATTCCTTCTGCTCCGCCCAGGCCGCCAGGATGGGCCACATGGCCGCGTTCTGCTCCAGGGAGCGGCTGGGCTCGGAGATCACCACGGCAAACCCCTCCGGGGCCGCCTCGACCGCCCGAAGGGCGTTCCGGCGGGCCGGATGGGGGGCCGGGACCAGGATGAAGGTCTGCTTCGCCATGCCCTACCCCACCCTTTCCAGGGCCTGGAGCAGCTCGGGGAAGAGGCCCGGCTGCCACCCTAGGGGGCGGAGCGGCTGGATGTTCGGGGCGTCCTGGGCTTGGGAGGGGTCCGCGTAGACCGCCAGGGCCCGGTTCTTGAAGCGCTTGAGCCCCAGGGGCGCGAGGCCCCGCTTCCGGGCGTGGTCCAGGTACATCGGGTACACCTGGGAGATCGCGGTCTCCTTGCCCAGGGTCCGCATCCCCCAGACCACCACCGCGTTGATGATGTCCTGCTGGGCCTGCTGGACCCCGAGGGTCTCCAGCATCTTGGGCGTGACGCGGAAGGCGACCGTCACCGTGCGGTGGAGGGCCACGATCAGGTCACGGGGCGGCACATCCTTCCCAGTGACTTCCCGCACCAGCGTCCGGAGCACCTCAAGGCGCTCGCGGTGCCCTCGGATGGATGCTACAGCCCTCGGCTGAGTGGTCATGGGGGTGCCCTCGCGCTCCACCCATGAAATTACCTTCAGGGGAAAAAGTCAAATACTTTGAATTTTTCTTTTCTCCCTTAAGTGTACCTCCCGGGACTGCTGTAGTCGGACTCCACCCCCGAGGTGCTTCGCTCAACCTCGTGATACGAGGAGTATTCCCCCTCGAAGTAGAGGTTCACCAGCCCTGTGGGTCCGTTCCGGTGCTTGGAGATGAGCAGCTCCGCGCTGCGGTCGGGCTCCTCCCCGTCCATAAGTGGTTTCATCTTCCGGTGGATGAAGAGCACCATGTCCGCGTCCTGCTCGATGGCGCCGGAATCGCGCAGGTCCGAGAGCTGGGGCTTGCGGCCCTGGCCCTGCTCCACCTGGCGGTTGAGCTGGGAGAGCACCACCACGG
>CAYSXG010000008.1:0-7230 GCA_964434895.1 uncultured Solibacteraceae bacterium
CCAGGAAGCGGTCCCCGAGGCCCCGACCCGTATCGGAGGCCACCTCCAGGAAGTGGCGCAGGCTCGGCCCCGCCTGGGGTTCGGCGCCGCCCACGGCCTTCGGGAGCTTGGCCAGGAGCTCGTCGACCCCGTCCTGCAGGCCCGTCAGGGCCGAGGCCTGGAGCCCCGCCTTTTCGAGGACCGGCCTCAGGCCCAGTTCCGGGGCCAGGAGGGCCCGGAAGAGGTGCAGGGGCAGGAGTTCGGGATGCTGGCCGGCCAGAGCCGATTCCCGGGCGGCCACCAGGGCGTCGTTGGCTTTTTGGGTGAAGGGAAGCAGGGCCATGGGCGAACCTCCGAGTTCCAGGGTGAGCAAAATATGATCAAAATCAACTAATATTTTTTAAATAAAATTTATCTTTCATTGAAAATCTAGGCGGGGCGCGGGGTTTGCTAGACTGGGGGCCTTTGCGAGGCCACCGTGAACCTCCATCCCGAAGCCCAGGAACGCAACGCCCGCCTGAGGGCCCTGGCCCCCGAGGTGCTGGAGGCCCTGTCCCCCCTGGGGCGACGGGCCTTCTTCCCCAAGGGCATCCCTTTCCAGGCGGCCCAGGCGGCGGGCTGCGCCATCAACGCCACCATCGGCCAGATCACCGACGGGGCCGGCCTTCCCCTCCCCCTGGCCAGGCTGGGGGAGCTCCTGGGCCACCTGCCCCCCAAGGACGCCTTCCTTTACTCCCCCATTTCCGGACGCCTTCGAGCTCGGGAGCTCTGGCACCGCAAGCACGTGAAGGAAGACGCGCGCATGGAGGGCCTGGGCCTCCCGGTGGTGAGCGGCGGCATTTGCCACGCCATCTCCATGGCCGCCGATCTCTTTTTCGGGGCCGGGGAGACCCTGGTGATCCCCGACCTGTACTGGGACAACTACGAGCAGATCTTCGGCATGCGCCTGGAGGGGGACTACGCCACCTTCCCCTTCTACGACGCCGAGGGCCGGGGCTTCAACGTGGAGGGCCTGCGGGAGCTGCTGGCCCGCCAGGGTCGGAAGGCCCACGTGCTGCTCAACTTCCCCTCCAACCCCAGCGGCTACAGCCCTACCCCCAAGGAACTGCGGGCCATCGCCGACGTGCTGGCGGAGGCGGCGAAGGAGCGCCTCGTGGTGGTCTACTGCGACGACGCCTACCACGGCCTGGTCTTCGAGCCCACGGCCACCCCCAAGAGCCTTTTCTTCGAGCTCATCGGGCGCCATCCCAACCTCATCCCGGTGAAGTGCGACGGGGTCACGAAGGAGCTGAGCTTCTTCGGGGGCCGGGTGGGCTTCCTCACCTTCGGCACCGGCAAGGAGGCCGCCGCCATCCTCGTGGACAAGGCCATGAGCCTCATCCGCAGCGGCATCGGCAGCCCCGTGGGCCTCAGCCAGTACCTCACGGAGGAGGAGCTGGCCGATCCGCGCCACGAGGAGAGCTTCGAGGCCCTGCGCCAGACGCTGGAAGCGCGCTACCGCATCCTCAAGGGCCTGCTTTCGAAGCCGTCGCCCCATTGGAGGGTCTTCCCCTTCAACGCCGGCTGCTTCTGCCTGTTGGAGCTGCGGGAGGGCCTCGACGCGGAAAGGATCCGGCAGGCCCTCATTCACGACGAGTCCGTGGGCGTCGTGGGCCACGGCTCCCGCTGCCTCCGCCTGGCCTTCTGCTCCCTGAAGGAGGAGGCCATCGAGCCCCTGATCCAGGCCCTGGAGCGGGTCTGCGAAAGGGTGCCCGCCGCCCCCGCCACGCACTGACGCCTCCGAGCGATCCCCAATGTCCACCCCGATGATGCAGCAGATCGCGGCCCTCAAGCGGGAGGCGGGGGAGGCCATCCTGCTGACGCGGATGGGGGACTTCTACGAGCTGCTGGGCGAGGACGCGGTGAAGGCCGCCCCGGTGCTGGAGATCGCCCTGACCACGCGGGGGAAGGGGACCGAGGCCGAGGCGCCCATGTGCGGGGTGCCCCACTTCGCCCTGGAGGGCTACCTCCCCAAGCTGCTGGCGGCGGGCTATTCCGCGGCCATCGCCGAGCCCACCGCCCGGCCCGAGGAGGTGAAGGGGCTCTTGCCCCGGGCCATCAAGCGCATCATCACGCCGGGCACCTGGCTGGACGACGACGCCCGCTGGCTGGCCTCCGTCCATCGGGCGGGAGGGGCCTGGGGCGTGGCCCTGCTGCAGCTGGCCTCGGGCCAGGTGCGGGTGCTTCCCGGGGAGGGGGAGGAGGCCCTGGGGGCGGCCCTGGAGCGCCTGGCCCCGGCGGAGCTGCTGCTTCCGGAAGGGGGCGAGGCGCCCCTGGAAGGCGTGCCCGTGCAGCGCCTGCCTCCCTGGCGTTTCGAGACGGCCCGGGCCACCCAGCAGATCCTGGCCTTCTTCCAGTGGCAGCACCTGGAGGGGGTAGGGCTGCAGGCCTACCCCGCGGCGATCGGGGCCCTGGGGGCCCTGCTGGACCAGGTGGAGCTCACCCAAAAGGGGCGTCCCGCGCACATCCAGGGGGTCTCCCTGGAGCTGGGGGCCGCGGGGCCCCTGGTGGACGCCACCAGCGCCCGCCATTTGGAGCTGATGGGCAACAGCGTGGACGGGGGCCGGGCGGGGAGCCTCCTCCAGCTGCTCGACGGATGCCGCACCCGCATGGGCTCCCGCCTTCTGCGGGGGTGGCTGGAGCAGCCCCTGCGGGAGCGGGGGGCCCTGGAGCGCCGCTGGTCCCAGGTCCAGTGGCTCGCGGAGGACCTCCGGCGGGAGCCCCTCCAGCGTCTTCTTTCCGGCGTCCCGGACCTCGATCGCCTCCTGGGCCGCGTGGCCTTGGGCCTCGCCACGCCCCCGGAGCTGGCCCAGCTGAGGGAGGGCCTGGTCCGGCTCCAGGGCCTGCCCGGCCTCCTGAAGGACGGGGGCTGGTTCGGCGACGCCTCGGAACTGGGCCTCTGGCCCGAAGGCACGCCCCTCTGCGGAGGCCTGCTGGAGGAGCTGCGGCGCCGCCTGGCGGAGGCCCCTCCCCTCGAGATCGGGAAGGGGGCAGTGATCCGGGAGGGGGTGGATCCGGAGCTGGACGCCGTGCGGCGCCTGGCCCGGGACGCCAAGCAGGTGATGCTGGAGCTGGAAGAGGAGGAGCGCCAGGCCTCGGGCATCGGCAGCCTGAAGATCAAGTACAACCGGGTCTTCGGCTACTACTTCGAGATCACCAAGGCCAACCTGGCCGCGGCCCCCGAGCACTTCATCCGCAAGCAGACCCTGGCCAACGCCGAGCGCTTCACCACCGAAAAGCTGGTGGCCTTCGAGGAGAGGCTGGTGAGCGCCGAAAGCGACCAGGTCCGCCTGGAGTCCCTTCAGTTCAGGGACCTGCTGGAGGGGGTGCTGGCCGAGCGGTCGGAGCTCACGGCCCTGGCCCAGGCCGTGGCCCGCCTGGACCTGCTTTGCGCCCTGGCGGAGCGGGCCCGCCACGGGGGCTGGGTGAGGCCGGAGCTCAGCGAGGAGCGGGAGCTGGTGCTGGCGGGAGCCCGGCATCCCATGCTCGAGGCGCGGCTGGGACGGGAGTGCATCCCCAACGACCTGAGCCTGGCGACCCCCTGCAGCATGGCGGTGGTGACGGGTCCGAACATGGGGGGCAAGAGCACCTTCCTGCGCACGGCGGCCCTCCTGGTGGTGCTGGCCCAGATGGGCTCCTTCGTGCCCGCCGAGCTCATGCGCTTCGGTCCCGTGGACCGCATCTTCACCCGCATCGGGGCCTCGGACTTCCTGGCCAAGGGCCAGAGCACCTTCATGGTGGAGATGACCGAAACCGCGCGGATCCTCAACCAGGCGACCCCCGCGAGCCTGGTGATCCTGGACGAGATCGGGCGGGGCACCAGCACCCGGGACGGCCTGGCCCTCGCCGAGGCCATCGCCCTCCATCTGCGGGACCTGAAGGGGGGGGAACCCCGCACCCTCTTCGCCACCCACTACTTCGAACTCACCAAGCTGGCGGAGGACGGCCGCATCCAGAACCTCCACGTGGAGGTGCAGGAGTGGGAGGAACAGCTGCTCTTCCTGCACCGCATCGCCCCCGGCCCTGCGGACCGCAGCTACGGCATCCAGGTGGCCAAGCTGGCGGGCCTGCCCCGATCGGTCATCGCCAAGGCCCAGCGCCTCCTCAGCGAGGCCCCGGACGGCCCTGCCGAGGGGGCCCCCCGGGGCGGGCGGCTCCAGTCCGCCGCCCAGCCCCTGCTCCCGATCTTCGATCCTGAACCGGATCCCCTTCGGGAGGAGGTGCGGGCCCTGGACCTGAACCGGATGACCCCCCTGGAGGCCCTGGCCTGGCTGGCCCGCAAGCAGGCGGAGGGCTGACCCGTGCGGACCGTGAAGCCCTCCGCCCTCCGACTGGCCTGGGTCGTGGCCCTGGGGGTGGACGCCCTGCAGGTCGGCCTGGCCGCGGGCAGCGGAGGCCTGGCCACCTTCGTGGACAAGCCCCTGGACCTCATCGCCATGGCCGTGATGTGGTCCCTGCTGGGTTGGCACTGGGTCTTCCTGCCCACCTTCGTGGTGGAGCTCCTGCCGATTGCGGACCTGGCCCCCACTTGGACCCTCGCCGTCTGGATCGCCACCCGGAAGCTGAACCGCGCCTGAGAGCGTATTTCAGAATGGGGCGCGTCCCATTCTGAAATACGCTCTGATCCCCATCCCAAAGTTTGGGACCCGGCGGCCGATGAGGGGGCAGGTGCGCCATGGCCCTCTGGGAGAGCGGGAGTTCGGGTCGATTCGGGACCGTTGGGTGGAGGCTCGTGGCCCTCTTCCTGGCGGGACTGCTGGGGCTCGTGGGCGCCGAAGTCCCTCGCTCCCCGGACATCCGCCCGGCCATCCGGGTCTTCAACACCGCCGAAAGCCTCAAGACCATCACCATCTACTCCCTGTGCAAGGACCGGGAGGGCCGTCTGTGGGTGGGCACCCAGGACGGCGTGACGGTCTTCAGCGGCCAGCGCTGGGAGCGGGTGGTCTTTCCGGGGCCGGTGCAGCCCCTGGTGGTCCGTGCCATCTTCCTGGCCTCCGATGGCTCCCTCTGGTTCGGGACCGATAACACGGGGATTTGGAGGCGGCGGGGGGGGACCTGGACCCACTTCCAGTCCGACGCGGGCCTGCCTTCGGACCGGGTGAACACCCTGGGGGAGGCCTCCCTTGATGGGGGTGAGCCGAGTCTCCTCGCGGGCACCACCGCGGGTCTGGCCGCCTTCGATGGAAGGGGCTGGAGCCGGGTTCCCATGGGGGACCCCGCGGCGGATCGCGCCTGGGTCTGGAAGATCAAGCACGACCCCGACGGGGGCCTGTGGGTGTCGGCGCGGGGATGGATCGCCCAGCGAAGGCGGGGAGCCTGGCGCTTCTTTCGGCCCGAGGGGGGCCTCCCCGGGCCCGACGTGAACGATCTGGAATGGATCCGGCGCCCGGATCGGGGTTGGGACCTGGTGGCCTCCATCTGGAACGTGGGGTTGGCCCGCCACGACGGAACCCGGTGGAGTGCCTGGAATCCTGGTCACGCCATTCCCACCCTCTACCCCACCTGCCTGGTCCGGACCCCGGATCCCTTGGGGGGGGAGGTCCTTTGGGTGGGGACCTTCGATCGGGGCCTCGCCTGGTTCCGGAAGGGGCGCTGGGGCCACCTGGACGGGGAGCGGGGCCTGCCCTCCAGCGGGATCTACACCCTGTTGCCCCAACTCAAGCCCACCCTGCTCCTGGGAGCCCGCAGCGGGGGGCTCATCGGCCTGGACCTCTCGGGCTGGGGGACCCTGGATCGTTCCACGGGGCTGCCGGGCAGCGAGACCACCGCGGTCCTGCCCACCACGGACGAGCGCGGCCTCCGAGAGGTCTGGGTGGGTACTCCTCGGGGCCTGGCCCGCTGGCGGGGGGGCCAGTGGTCGCTGCACTCCCTGGGCGCGGGGGTCCCGGACTGCATCAACTGCCTCCTCAAGTCTCGGGAGGGGGCCGAAGAGGTGCTCTGGGTGGGCACCCTTCGGGGCCTGGTCCGCGTGGTGGGGGGGCGGGCGCGGCGCCTGGACCCCGCCCTCACCACCAAGGACCCCCAGATCTTCGCCCTCCTGGAGACCCAGGACCCTGACGGAGAGTCGGTCCTGTGGGCCGGGACCCAGTGGGGCCTGGCCTGTCGGCGCCGAGGCCGCTGGTCCATCCAGACCCAGCGGGACGGGCTCCCCCGGGACTGGGTCTACAGCCTCGCCCAGTCCCCCTGCGCCGAGGACCGCCTCGATCTGTGGGCCGGAACCCGGGGGGGGGGCATCGCCCGCTTCCATCGGGGCCACTGGGAGTCCATGGCCCGGGGATCCGAGGCCCTCGCCTCCCTGGTGGTGCCCTGCATGAAGGTCGTTCGGGCCGCGGGCGGGCGGCCCTGGATGCTGGCGGGCACCGCCGGGAACGGCCTTCTGGGCCTTCCCCTGGACCAGGCGGATACGGCGGCGTGGCGGACCTACACGCCCGAGAACTGCCCCCTCCTGGGCTCCGCGGTGATCTTTGGCCTGGATCAAGGCCCCGACGGGAGGGTCTTCCTGGGCACCACCCAGGGGGTGGTCCGCTTCCGCTTGAATGCCGAAGGGGGCTTGGAGGACGGGCGCACCTACACCATCGGGGATGGGCTTCCGGGCACCTTCGGGGCCGCCCGGTCCCTGGAGGTGGACGGCCAGGGGCGGGTCTGGTTCGCCAGCTTCCAGGGCCTGGGCGTGCTGGATCCCGGAGGAGAGGCGGTGATGCCCGAGCCGGGGAACCTGCTGGTGGACCGAAGCGAGGGGCCCGGCCGCCTGAGCGTCTGGAACGACGGCTTCCTGATCCCCGCCGGGCGCCACGGCATGGCCCTCAATCTGGGGCTCTCGGTCTACCACCGCCTGGAGGACACCCAGTTCCGCACCCAATTGAAGGGGCTCGACGCCCAGCCCTCCCCCTGGAGTCCCAATCCCGGCCGGGAGTTCACGGCCCTCCCCCGCCGCCGCCAGGCCCTCGCGGTCTGGGCCAAGGACTACGCCCGCTGGGTCCTGTGCTTTGTGAAGGATCCCGATTCGGTGGTTCGCGGCGTGGCCAAGCTCCTGAAGAAGGGCGGCCGATTCGCGATTCAGGACTATTTCAACTACGAGTCGATGTCCTTGGCTCCGAAGCAGGAAGCGTTCACGAAGGTGATCAGCGCCATCGGGAATTCATGGCGAGAGCCCGGCGGCGATCCCGACATCATGGGCCGCCTGCCCGCGTTGTGCCGCAAGTATGGCTTGGG
>CAYSXG010000008.1:7240-17181 GCA_964434895.1 uncultured Solibacteraceae bacterium
CCCCGGCAGGGAGTTCACGGCCCTCCCCTCGGGCCGCCAGGTCCTCGCGGTCTGGGCCAAGGACTACGCCGGGCGGGTCGTCGGGCCCCGGCTCCTGGCCTTCCAGGTCCAGCCTCCCTGGTGGCGCGGTCCCTGGACCCTCGCGGGCTACGGCCTGCTCCTGATCCTCCTGGCCTGGGCCTCCCACGCCCTGAGGGTGGGCTGGCTGACCCGCCGGAACCGGGAGCTTCAGGCCCAGGTCCAGGAGGCCACGGCGGCCCTGGTGGCCGCCCACGACGAGCTGGAGGACCGGGTGCGGGAGCGGACCCGGGAGCTGGGGGACGCCCTGGCCCGGGCCGAATCCGGGGACCGGGCCAAGGCCGCCTTCCTCAACCGCATGAGCCACGAGCTGCGCACGCCCCTGAACCACATCCAGCTCTACGCCCAGGTGCTGGAGTCCGAGTGGGCGGAGGCCACCGGAGCTCCGCCCGGCCAGGAATTCCGGATCATCCACGAGGCCGGCAAGGGGCTGGAGCTCATCATCTCGGACATCCTGGATTTCAGCGCTCTGGAGGTGGGCCGCCTCACCTTGGAACGCCAGCCCTTTTCCCCCGTGGACCTCGTCCGGCAGGTGGACCTCCTCTACGCTCCCCTGGCCAAGGAGAAGGGCCTGGCCTTTCGGGTGGAGGTGGCCGAGGGCCTTCCCCCCCAGGTCGTCGGGGACGCGGGGCGAACGGCCCAGATCCTCAAGGACCTGGTGTCCAACGCGGTGAAGTTCACCGAATCAGGGCACGTGGACCTGCGCCTGACGCGGGTGGGGGAGGGGGGGTCCCTTCGCTTCGAGGTGGACGACGGCGGGCCCGGCATCGACCCCCGGATCGCCGGGCGCATCTTCCAGCCCTTCGAGCAGGTGGACGGCTCCCTCACCCGTCGCCACGGCGGGACCGGTCTGGGCCTGGCGGTGGCCAAGCGGCTGGTGGACCTCATGGGCGGGCGCATGGGTTTCCTGGGCCTCCCCGCCGGGGGGACCCGCTTCTGGGTGGAGGTGGAACTGCCGGAGGCGGAATCCTTTCCGCCCGCCTGAATTCAGGCGCTGGCCTCCAGGAGGTCCAGCCAGGCCCTGAGCACGAAGGCGGTGGCCCCCCAGAGGGGGGCCGGCGCGAGTTCCAGGCGGGGGACCCTCAGGGCCAGGCCCTGCCGCTCCAGGACCTCGAAGCTCCAGGGGGCCTCCATCAGGGCCCCCAAGGGGAGCATCAGCACGGCGTGCAGTTCGGTCCCCAGGCAGAAGCGGGGCTCCGGGGCCTCCCAGCGGAAGAGGACGGGGGTGAAGCGCGTGCGGGCCTTGGCCACGCCGTCCGGGAAGCAGCCGAGCTCCCAGAGGTGGTCCCGGACCCCCAGCTCCTCCTCCAGCTCCCGCCGGGCGGTCCAGCGCAGGTCCCGGTCCCGGGCCTCCTCCATCCCGCCGGGGAAGGCCAGCTCTCCGGGATGCTGGGGGGCCGTGAAGCCCCGCTGCACCACCACCAGCTTCCGGGCCCCCGCTTCATCCCCCCAGAGCAGCACCGCCACCGCGGCCCGGCGGTCGGATTCCGGGATCCTCTGGCTGAGCTTGTGGGGCGTCGGGCCCCGATGGGCCGCCACCAGGCTGCGATGGACGCGGGCCCAGGGAAGGGGGGGCGCGGCGTCCGGTGGGGTCCAGAGGACCGGCGCCACGGCCTACTTCACCTTTCCGAAGACGGAGCCCTTCACGCGCTCCACCGTGAAGACGCCCTTGATGCGCCGCAGGCCCGCCATCAGGTCGATGAGGTGCACCCGGTCCCGCACCCGCAGCGCGATGTGGAAGAGGCCGGCCCCCTCCTCCGTGGCGGAGGCGTGGAAGCGCTGGACGTTGATGCCGCTGCGCTGGATCCCCTCGGAGATGGCCGCCACCATGCCCGGGCGGTCCTCGGTGGTGAGGGCGAGCTCGGTGTCGTAGCGGCCCGAGGGCTGCCGGCCCCACTCCACGTTGACCCGCCGCTCCGGATGGAGGGTGGAGGACAGGAGCTGGGGGCAGTCCGAGCGATGGATGGCGATGCCTCGGGTCTTGGAGACATAGCCCACGATCTCGTCCCCCCAGATGGGCTTGCAGCAGTTGGCCAGGTGGTAGAGGACCCCCACGGTCTCGTCCACCAGGATGGCGTCGTCCGGGGCCGCGGCGGGCTTCTGGGCCCGGACCCGCTCCGGCTCCGGAAGCAGGGGCTCCAGCAGGCGGTAGACCGTGAGGCGGTTGAAGCCCACCGCGGCGTAGAAGGCGTCCCAGTTGGCCTGCTTGAGTTCCTTGAGCCGGGCCTCCATGGCGCTTTGGACTTCGCCGTTCTCCAGGTTGATGCCGGCGGTGCGGGCCTCCCGCTCCAGCCGCTCCCGGCCCATGGTGATGGCGTGCTTGCGCTCCTCCTCCCGGATGAAGGACTGGATGCGGCTCTTGGCGCCGGCGCTCTTGACGATGCCCAGCCAGTCCCGGCTGGGCCGATGGTCCGGGCGGGTGAGGACCTCCACCCGGTCTCCGTTCTGGAGGACGTGCTTGAGGGGGACGATGCGCCCGTTCACCTTGGCGCCCACGCAGCGGTGGCCCACCTCCGTGTGGATGGAGTAGGCGAAGTCGATGGGCGTCGCGCCCTCGGGCAGGCTCTTCACGTCGCCCTTGGGCGTGAAGACCTGGATGCGGCCGAAGCTCAGCTCCCCCTTGAGGTTGGCCAGCAGGTCGCGGCTGTCCCGGGCGTCCTGGTGCAATTCCACCATGCGGCGGAGGAAGGCCACCTGGTTCATCTCCTGGAGGTTGGAGATGCGGCCCTCCTTGTAGGTCCAGTGGGAGGCGATGCCGTTCTCGGCGTGGACGTGCATGTCCGGCGTGCGGAACTGCACCTCGAAGGCGTCCCCGCTGGGCATGAGCACCGACGTGTGGATGCTCTGGTAGCCGTTGTCCTTGGGGAGGCTGATGTAGTCCTTGAAGCGTCCCGGGATGGGCTTGAAGAGGGCGTGCACGAGGCCCATGGCGGTGTAGCATGCGGCCCGGTCCGGGCAGATGATGCGGTAGGCCAGCCAGTCGTGGATGTCCTCGAGGCCCTTGCTCTGGGTCCCCATCTTCTTCCAGATCCCGTAGAGGTGCTTCACCCGGCCGTAGACCTGGGCCTCGATGTGCTGCTCCCGGAGGGCGGATTCGAGCCGGGACTGGATCTCCTCGATCATGTCGGCGTTCTTGACCCGCTTGGCCTCGACCCCCGCCCGCAGCTCCTCGTAGCGCTCGGGCTCCAGGTTGGCGAAGGAGAGGTCCTCCAGTTCGGACCGGACCGTGCCCATGCCGAGCCGGTTGGCCAGGGGCGCGTAGAGTTCCATGGTCTCCCGGGCGATGCGCCGCCGCTTCTCCTCCCGCATGGCCCCGAGGGTGCTCATGTTGTGGAGCCGGTCCGCCAGCTTCACGAGCAGCACGCGCACGTCCTTGCCCATGGCCACCAGGAGCTTGCGGACGTTCTCGGCGTTGAGCAGGTGGCGGTCGCTGAAGTCCAGCTTGGATAGCTTGGTGAGGCCGTCGACGATCTCGGCGATCTCGTCGCCGAATTCGCGCCGCACCGCCTCCGGGGTCATGAGGGTGTCCTCCACGGTGTCGTGGAGCATCCCGCAGGCCACGCTCACGGCGTCCAGGCGCCAGTCCGCGAGACTCTTGGCCACGGCCACCGGGTGGAAGAAGTAGGGCTCGCCACTCTTGCGCTTCTGGTCCGCGTGCATGGCCTTGCCCACGGAGAAGGCCTTGTCCAGCAGGGCCACGTCCCCGTCGGGGTGGTGCAGGAGGAAGGCCTCCTTCACCTCGGCGTAGGCGTCCTCGAGGGTGCGTTCCGGGGCCGGGCAGTCCTGCCCCCCCGACGGGGAGGGGATCTCCAGGGGAGTCTTGCCCTCGCTCATGTCCTAAGTGTCGTCCATCTGGGCCTTCGCCGGGGAGGCCTGACCCCCTATCGGCAGGGGGGGAAGGGAACCTTGAAGGCCTTCGGCCAGGCGCGCGACGAAGGCCAGGCAGCGCCGGGCGATGAGCTCCTTGTCGAAGTCCATGGTGGCCACGTGGTAGGAGTTCTCGAGCCAGACGACCTCCTTGTCCCGGCTCCCGGCCTCCCGATGGGTCAGGGTGGCGTTGCGGACCGGGAGCACGTGGTCCTCCCGGGACTTGAAGATGAGCAGGGGAACGGCGAGGGAGGGGAGGTCCCGCCTCGCCGCGCGGGCCAGGCGATGGAGCTGGGCCACGCCCGCCGTGGGGGTGCGGTCGTAGGCGGGCTCGCGCACCTGGGGGTCCTTGATGTCCGAGGGGATGGCGCGCGGCGAGTGGACCGGGCCGTGGAGAGGGGTGGCCCGGGGCACCAGGGGGCACCCGAAGACCAGGGCGTGGTTGAAGAGCATCAGGCCCCGGATCGAAGGGTCCTGCTGGGCCAGGCGCAGGGTGAGGGTCCCCCCCATGGAGAGGCCTGCCAGGAAGACCCGGTCGCAGCGGGCCTTCAGGCGCTCCAGGGGGACCCGCAGATCCTCCAGCCAGTCCTCCGCCCGGACCCCCACGATGTCCTGCCACCGCGTCCCGTGCCCGGACAGGCGGGGGCACTCCACGTCGTGGCCCGCCTCGGCGAAGGCGCGGGCCAGGTGCATCACGCTGGCCGGGCCCCCGGTGAATCCGTGGGAAACGGGGACGCCGATCCTTGAGTCCCCCTCGTGTCGGAAGGGCTCGTAGACCGAGGGCGAGGGGGCGGTGGAGATGGGGACCCCCGGGAATGGGGGCGGTTGACGGGGGGCGGGGAAGGGGACCCGAAACCCCCAAACCTCCGCATTTCCCAACCCCCCTTCGCTGGAGAAGGCGGGGTGTCCGCGCGATCCGGGGGGGCCACCAAGACCCTCCAGCTTTTTTCGAGACTCCCCATGAAGAAATCCTGGCTCCTGCCCGCCCTGTTCCTCGGGGCCCTGCCGCCCGCCACCGCGGGCGGGATCTTCTACAACAGCAACCAGAGCGCGGAGTACTTCCGCACCTTCGACCGCAACAGCGCCATCGACAACGGGGACATCGTCTACTACAACATGGCGGGCACCGTGAGGCTGAACGAGGGCTGGACCTTCAACTTCAGCAACCAGTCCATCTTCCAGAAGGCCACGGTGAGGACGAAGGACAACCCGGTGGTGGGGGACCGGACCTACGAATCCAACAACCCCGCCCTCCTGGTGCCCAATTTCTACGGCTCCTACCGCAAGGGGGACTGGGCCTTCTTCACGGGCATCGAGACCATTGGGGCCACGGCCATCCGGGAATGGAAGGACGGTCTGCCCACCCTCGACCTGGCGGGCAAGCAGATGGCGGGCTACGGCTCCGCCTTCTCCGGGGTCATCGCCGGCGACGCCTACGCGGCGGCCCTCCTGGCGGGCAAGACCCCGGCCCAGGCCCAGGCGGCCGCGGTGGCCGCGGGACTGGACGCCTCCTACTTCACCGCCGATTCCAACCTCAAGGGCTCTTCCTACTACATCGCTTGGCGCCACGGGGCGGCCTACCGGATCAACCCCTACCTCTCCTTGGCCCTGGCGGGAAGGTTGGTGATGGCCCGCCAGGACATCGTGGGCCGGGTGGACGCGGCCTGCACCTACAACCAGTTCGGCCACGACCTGCGCCAGCAGAGCCGGCTGCTCATCGATACCACCGCCAAGGCCAGCGGCTATTCCGGCGAGATCGGCCTGGACTTCTACCCCAACGATAAGACGGTCATCAACCTCACCTACGAGATGGCCACCAGGCTGGACTTCAAGACCACGGTGAGGAACGGGAAGGACGGCAACGGCCTCTTCGTGGATGGCTCCCGGGCGCGGCTGGACCTACCCCAGACCCTGCGCTTCGGGCTGGGCTACCAGGTGACCCCGGCGCTGCGGGCCTCCGTGGGGGTGAACGCCTACCTCGAGAAGTCCGTGGATTTCAGCATGCTGGACAACCCCGCCAACGGCAACGACCACACCAAGGACTACAAGAACACCGTCGAGGAGTCCGCCTCCATCGAGTACCGGGTCAATCCCAAGTGGCTCTGGAGCGTGGGCCTCAACTTCAACCAGATCGGCCAGGCGAAGTCCTCCACCATCGACACGAGCATCCCCGGCGGCCACGCCAACTACCTCTCCATCGGCACCGGCTTCCAGTACCAGGTCTCCGACCGACTGAAGTTCAACCTCGGCCTCGGCCACACGCGCTTCGTCAGCCCCTACGAGAACGCGGACGTGCAGGGGGACCAGAAGATCAAGGCCACCTTCGCGGCCAACGGGGTCACGGTGGATCCGCGCAAGGAATACGACAAGCAGTACATCATCGTGGCCTTCGGCCTCGATTACCGCTTCAACTGGTAGGTGCTTCCATGATGCGAAACGTCCAATCCCTCGGGGCCGCCCTCCTGCTCGCGGCGGGAGCCCTCGGCTGCTCCCTCAGCTCCTCGGACCCCCTCCCCCAGCCCCAGCTGGCTGGAGACGTCCAGTTCACCCTCCTCCAGACCACCGACATCCACCACCACGCCAACGGGGACGGTCACGTGGAAGCCGGGACCCCCGCCTCCGCGGGCACCTACGCCCGGATGTCCGCCTACGTGAACTACGTCCGCTCCACCGCCGGCCATCCCGTGGTGCTGGTGGATTCCGGCGACTGGACCATGGGGACCCTCTACGACCTCACGCTGGGCAAGCAGCCCCTGGCCCTCTACTACATGGACGCCCTGCGCTACGACTGCGTCACCCTGGGCAACCACGAGTTCGACTATTCCCCGGTGGGCCTGGCCGTGATGCTGAAGGCGGCCCAGGACGGCTTCGCCTTCCACACCCCCATCGTGGCCTCCAACATGGACCTGAACGGGAACGCCGACCTGGCCCCCTACTTCGGGGACAAGCAGGCCATCGCCCCCACCCGGGTGCAGACCCTCCCCAACGGCCTGCGCGTCGGCTACATCGGCCTCATGGGCAAGGCGGCGGCGGGGGTGGCCCCGGCCTCGGCCCCCGTGAGCTTCAAGGACTACTCCGCCAACTACGCCTTCGTCCAGGGCCTGGTGGACGGCCTACGGAACGCCCAGGGCTGCCACGTGGTCGTCGCCCTGGACCACGCGGGCACCGATGCCACGGGCACCAGCGGGGAGGACGTGGAGCTGGCCCGGCACGTCACGGGCATCGACGTCATCGCGTCGGGGCACAACCACTACCCCCTCGATTCCGCCCGCACCGTCGCCAACGGGGCCTGGAACACCCGCATCATCTGCTCCGGCGCCTTCAGCACCAACGTCTTCCGCCTCGACCTCACCTACCACGCCGGCGCGAAGAACACGACGGTGGACGCTTCCAGCAACCCGGCCATGACCGACGCCGGCCTCGCGGCCGTCCATGCGGGCCTGCGCGCCGATCCCTCGTTCGCCTTCATGGTGGGCAACGCCGACCAGCAGCTCAACGCCGGCCTGGGGAGCCTCTTCACCAAGGTGGCCCGCTTCCCGGACTACAGCCCCCTGGACCCCTCCAAGGGCATCTACCATCCGGTGGGGGCCTCGGCCCAGTTCATGGGGCCCAACAATCTGGCCGGCGCCCAGTGCCCCAACGGCCTGGGGAACCTCTGCGCCGACGCCGTGCGCTCGGTGCCCAACGGCATCATCAACCAGGTGCTGCTGAAGGCCGGGTGGAACGGCAATCCCGCGGATCCCAACCTGCCCGGCATCCTGGCCGCGGTCCAGGCCAGCGGCTACGATCCCACGCCCTTCACCGGAGGTATGGTGGCCACGGGGGTCATCCGGGGTACCCTGCCCGCCGGGGGCTTCATCAGCTTCGCGGACGTGTACAACGTCCTGCCCCTGGGCACGTCTCCGGATCTCAGCCAGGCCATCCCCATCGGCTACCCCCTCATTTCCGCCTACCTCCCGGTGGCGGACCTCCAGAAGCTCTGCGCCGTCCAGCTGGTGGCCCAGACGGGCCTCACGTCCACGGACTTCTACCTGAACCTCTCGGGTCTGGCCTACACGCTCAAGGGCCCCGAATCCTACGTCTACTTCAAGTACGCCACCGCCGCAGCCGTGCTGGGTCTCACGAGCCAGAAGGCCTCCGCCGGGTCGGTTCCCGCCTACCAGGCCCTGGGGGCCCTCTCCACCCTGGGGACGGACAGCGGCGCGGCCCTCCTGACGGCCATGGCCGCCGGAAACCCTTACGCCGGGGCTATGGTGAAGCTCAACGACGCTTCCCCCACCCAGGCCCAGGTGGCGGCCAACCTCGGGGCCCTGGGCCAGGTGGCGGGGGCCGCCGCCGCCGACAAGGCCGCGGGCACCAAGTCCTTGAACGCCCTCATCGTTTCCAAGGCCCTGGCGGCCATCGACACGGTGTCGGGCTTCTCCCCGGCGGACCCGGCCTGCACGGGGCCCGCCGCCCCCCTGGGCTCCACGGCCCGCTACCGGGTGGCCGCGGACCTCTACGCCATCTTCATGCTGGGCGCCGCCCAGGCGGAATTCGGCGTGGCCATCAACGCCTACCGGACGGCCACGGGCACGGAGACCCTCTCTGGGGCCAACCTGGCGGGCGCCATGGCCAACCGCATCAACCTGGACCCCAGCACACCGGCCGTGGTGGAGACCAAGGAGTGGATGGCCCTCCTGCTCTACCTCATCACGCCTCCGGCCCAGGGGGGCCACTTCACCAGCGGCTTCATCACGCCGGAATACGCCTCCTCCCTGGACTTCTCCCAGTTCGGGACCTTCGGCCCGGCGGTGAAGGTGCGCAACGCCTCCTATCCCATCGCCAGCGTGGGCCAGCTCCTGGCCACCCTGGGGGGCCTGGTCGCGGCGCCATGAGGCCCCGCTTCGGGGGCCTGGCGGAAGGTGAGGGATTCGAACCCTCGGTGGGGCAGGAACCCCACGGCGGTTTTCAAGACCGCTGCCTTAAACCCCTCGGCCAACCTTCCTTGGTCCCATCCGATTGAAAGCATTGCCCAGGTGGGTGCCGCCATCAACCCCCCCGGGGCCCCGGGCTAGGCCAAGGGCATGAAGGCCCTCTCCTTCGCCCTCCCCTGCCTGCTGGCCCTGGGCCCCAGCCTTGGGGCCCAGGCCATCACCTCCGGGACCCTGGTGGGCCGGGTGCGGAGGGCCTCGGACGGCTCCGGCCTCCCTTCGGCCACCCTGCGGCTGCGCCACCCCACGACGGGCTGGGTCCGGGTCCTTCAGGCGGGGGAGGGAGGGGACTTCCGCTTCTCCCTGGTGCCCGTGGGCGACTACGAACTGACCTCCATCGCGCCGGGCCTGCTCACCCGGAAGCTGCGGGGGATCCGGGTTTCCCTGGGCTCGGTCCGGGAGGTCCGGGTCGACATGGAGGAGGCCGAGGCCTCCGCCGTGGTGGAGGTGGTGGGGGCCGCCTCGGAGGTGGACGTCGTCCAGACCAGCCTGGTGTCACGGTTCTCTTCCGAGGCCCTGGAGGCCCTGCCCACGGAATCCCGCAACCACACGGACATCCTGCTACAGTCCCGCGGGGCTGCGCACCCGGCCCCGGGCCCGGTCCCCTGTGCCTGGGCCCCGGCCCACCGACACCACGTGATGGTGGACGGACTGAGCGCCACCTCCGCCTATTCCGGATTCCCCTTCGGGGCCCTGAGCAGCTCCTTCCTCTTCTCCCTCGGGACGGTGCAGGAGGTGCAGGTGCTCAGCGAGGCCTTCGACGTGCAGTTCGGGGAGGCCACGGGGGCTATCGTCAACGCCCTCACCCGCTCGGGCACCAACGAGTTCCGGGGCCAGGCCCTGCTCCTGGAGCACCCGGAGGCCCTGACCGCGCGCATGGGGCCCGTGGAGCAGGACCCCTACGGGATCCTCAACACGCCGGCGAACCTCGACCGGCACCTCTCCTCCCGCACCCTGAACCTCGTGCTGGGGGGTCCCCTGGTCCGGGACCGGGCCCACTTCCTTTTGGGCTTCGAGCGCCTG
>CAYSXG010000009.1:0-1710 GCA_964434895.1 uncultured Solibacteraceae bacterium
CAGGGCCTTCCGGGGCCGGTCCACTTCGAGGGGATCGAACTGGGCCAGCTGCGCCTGCCGGCCCGGCTGGGCGAGGGCAGACAGGATCGGAGCCACGAAGACGTCCCGCAGCGTCAACGCCACGTCCAGGTCCTGCTGAACGCGGAGGATGAGCCGGCTGGCCATCAGGGAATGGCCGCCCA
The DNA here is from genome assembly GCA_964434895.1 of uncultured Solibacteraceae bacterium. Lineage (GTDB taxonomy): Bacteria > Acidobacteriota > Holophagae > Holophagales > Holophagaceae > CAYSXG01. Next base: position 183 of record CAYSXG010000009.1, read on the forward strand.
GCTCGAAGAAGTGGTCCTGACGGCCCACCCGCTCCACTTTCAGGACCTCCGCCCAGATGGTCGCCAGGGCAGCCTCCGTCTCGCCCACGGGAGCCTCGTAGGCGGGCGCGCCGCAGTCCTCCGCCTCCGGGAAGGGCAGGGCCTCTCGGTGGAGCTTGCCGTTGGGGGTCAGGGGGAGGGCCTCCAGCCACACGCAGGCGGCGGGCACCATATACTCCGGCAGGCTGCTGGACAGATGGGCCCGCAGTCCTTCGGCACCCGCCTCGATGCCAGTGTAGAAGGCCACCAACCGCTTTTCCCCCGCGGCATCCTCCCGAGCCACGACCACGGCCTCGCGCACGCCCGGGTGGGCGAGGAGCCGCCCCTCGATCTCCCCCAACTCGATGCGGAAGCCCCGCACCTTCACCTGGAAATCGTTGCGGCCCAGGAATTCGAGGTTCCCGTCCGGAAGCCACCGGCCCAGGTCCCCGGTCCTGTACATCCGGGCCTCGGGCTTGGGCGCGAAGGGGTCCGGAAGGAAGCGCTCGGCGCTCAGTTCCGGGCGATTCAGGTAGCCCCGCGCCACGCCGGCGCCGCCGATGTGGATCTCCCCCAGCACCCCCCTCGGCACCGGCTGTCCGTGGGCGTCCAGCACGTAGATCCGCGTATTGGAAACGGGGCGCCCGATGGAAGGAATGAAGCCCGTGTCCCGGGTCATTTCCACTCCCGTGGAATAGGTGGTGGTCTCCGAAGGGCCGTACAGGTTGCGCACGCTGCGCACACCCGTCTCGGAGAAGATTCGCTCCACCAGGGCCCGGCTCAGGGGCTCGCCGGCGAGGTTGACGTGTTGGACGGTCTCCGGGACCCCGCCCAGGTCCAAGAGGGCGCCCATGACCGACGGCACGGTGTTCAGGAGGGTGATATCCGAGGAGCCCTGGGCGCATGCGAGAGCGTCGCGAACGATGCTGACCTTAGCCCCGACGGAGAGAGGCACGTAGAGCTCGAAGACGGCGAGGTCGAAGTTCAGGGAGGTGGAGAAGAGGGTCGTCTCGAGGGCCCCGGCGGAAAATGCGTTCCTCCCCCAGGTGATGAAGTTCACCGCGTTCCGATGCTCGATGGCCACCCCCTTCGGGGCGCCCGTGGACCCGGAGGTGTAGATGACGTAGGCCAGGTGCTCCGGCCGGGCCCCCGCCCCCCGGTCCGGGGCCTCGTCCAGAAGCCCCGTCCCGGCGGAGGAGAAGGCCTCCAGGTCGAGGGTCGGGAGCTCGATGGCCGGAAAGAGTTCCCCCGTGCCCCCCTGGGTCAGGAGGACCGCCGGGGCGGCGTCCTGGATCATGTAGCGGAGGCGGTCGACGGGGTAGGCCGGATCGAGGGGCACGTAGGCCCCGCCGGCCTTGAGGACCCCCAGCAGGCCGACGACCATCTCCAGGGAACGCTTCGCGCAGATGGCCACCCGGGCGTCGGGCTTCACCCCCGCTTCCCGCAGGCGATGGGCCAGGCGGTTCGCGCGGCGGTCGAGCTCGCGGTAGCTGGGCTGGCGGCCCTCGTG
>CAYSXG010000009.1:1720-15966 GCA_964434895.1 uncultured Solibacteraceae bacterium
GAGCTCGACCTGCGTCGAGCTGTCGCCCTCGGACATCACGCGCCCGGCGAGAAATTTCCCGCCTTCCTCGAACAGTGCATACATCGGCGCGATTGTCGCCTAGGAGGAGGCCGCTTTCGAGCAGCCCGCTCCGGGCTTCGCCTGAAACTACCGCGGCCTTACGGCCGGCTACAAGTTCGTGGAGCGCGGGGTCAGAAGTGGATGCCGCGCATCATCTGCTGCAGGGCGATGGCCTCCGGCGTCATGGCCGCCTGGGCCTCGAACAGTTCGTGGACGCAGGCGTCGGTGGGATATTCGGCTTCCGTCGCGTTCCACTCCACCAGCAGCTGGTGGCCTTCGCCCGCCGTCAGCAAGGGGAGGCGATCGATGGTCCGGGCCTCGTCCTCCACCATGCCCGCCACCAGGGTCCTCAGGTACCCCAGGTACCGCTCGATGGTGGGGCGATCGAAGAGGGCCGTGGCGTATTCCAGGTCTCCGGAGATGGTCCCGTCCTTTTCCTGGAGGGTGAGGGTCAGATCGAATTTCGCGTTGATCTTCCGGCTGGAGGAGAGGGGCGTCAGGCTCAGGCCCGGGAAGTCGAGGGAGTCCTCGGGACCGCTCTGCCACGCGAACATCACCTGGAACAAGGGACTGTGGGCCAGGCTTCGGACGGGATGGGCGATCTCCACCACCTGTTCGAAGGGAATGTCCTGGTGGTGCTGAGCCGACAGGGCCCGGGCCTTCACCCGCCCCAACAGCTCCCCCACGGTGGGGGTGCCCGAAAGGTCCAAGCGCAGGGCGAGGGTGTTCACGAAGAAACCGATCAAGCCTTCGATCTCTGCGCGTCCCCGATTGGCGACGGGGGTCCCCACGACCAGGTCCTCCTGACCCGAAAGGCGACTCAGCAGCACCGTCCATGCGGCCAGCAACGTCATGAAGGGCGTAACCCCGTGGCGCAGGCTGAGGGCCTTGATCCCCTTCGTCAATTCCGGGTCGAGCTCGAAGTCCACGAGGGCGCCTTCGAAGTCCTGGTGGGCCGGCCTCCCGTGGTCCTTCGGGATTTCCAGCAGCGCCGGGACCCCTTCCAAGGCCGCCTTCCAGTAATCGGCCTGGCGCTGGAGGACCTCGCCGGTGACCCACTGGCGTTGCCAAGCGGCGTAGTCGATGTACTGGACCTCCAGGGGGGGGAGAGGATCGGCCTCCCCCTTCCTGAAGGCGCCGTACAGGGCGCTCAACTCCCCGACCAGCACGTTCATGGACCAGCCGTCCGAGACGATATGGTGCATGGTGATCACCAGGACGTGCTCCTCCTCGGCCAGCCGAAGAAGCAGGCCCCGGATGAGCGGCCCCTGGCCCAGGTCGAAGGGGACCCCCGCCTCCCGGGCGACCATCCGATCCAGCGCCTCCCGAGCATCGGCCCGGCCCAGCAGATCCTGCTCGACCAGATGGAAGCGCCCCTCCTCCTCCGGAAGGACCCGCTGCACGGTCTCCCCTTCGAGCTGGACGAAGGTCGTGCGGAGGGCCTCGTGGCGAAGGACGATCCGATCCAGGGCCGACCGCAGGGCGGCGCGGTCCAGATCGCCTTCCAGGCGCAGGGCGCGGGAGATGTGGTAGGCCTCGCTGGCCCCCTCCAACTGGGTCAGGAACCAGAGGCGCTGCTGGGCGAAGGAGAGGGGCTGATGATCCCGCGGCTGGACATGGGCGATCTTGGACACTTCGAAGGACTTGCGGTCGAGCTTGGCGGCCTTGGCCAGCTTCAGCAGCTGCTCCCGCTCCACGAGGCTCATCTCGTTCAGGAAGGTTTCGGTCATCGTCTAATCCCCAACATGAAAGGCAATTTTCGGATCGATGCGCGGTGACATGAATCGCTTATGAATTCGGCGCGGAATTCCAGACATTGGACAATTCTTGAAAGTCGTACTGGGCGAGTTCCGCATCGACGATTTTTCCGGCGAGGCTGGACAGCCTCGGAGCCAGGAAGACCTCCTGAAGATCGATCTTGGTTCCCATCTCTTGCTGGATCCGAGTGACCAGCCTGGCGGCCAGCAGGGAGTGCCCTCCCAGTTCGAAGAAATGGTCCTGGCGCCCGACCCGCTCCACCTTCAGGATCTCCGCCCAAAGGGTGGCCAGCAGGGTCTCGGTGTCCCCCTCCGGCTCCTCGTAGACCCGACCGACGCAGGCCTCCATTTCCGGAGCTGGGAGGGCCTTCCGATCGAGCTTGCCGTTGGGGGTCAGGGGAAGGGCCCTCAGCCGCACGAAGGCGGCGGGGACCATGTACTCCGGCAGATCCTCCCCGAGATGCGCTCTCAGCGCCTCCGCGGGAATCAGCTCCTCCTCGGCCTCCCTGCCCACGTAGTAGGCCACCAGGCGCCGCTCTCCCTCGGGCTCGTCCCGGGCCACCACCACGGCTTCACGGATGCCGGGATGCTCCAGGAGCCGCGCCTCGATCTCTCCCAGCTCGATCCTGAACCCGCGGATCTTCACCTGAAAATCATTGCGCCCCAGGAATTCGATCGTGCCGTCGGGGAGCCACCTGCCGAGGTCCCCGGTCCTGTACATCCGGGCTCCGGGCTTCGCGGCGAAGGGATCCGGCAGGAAGCGTGCCGCGCTCAGCTCCGGCCGGTTCAGGTAGCCCCGCGCCACGCCGGCCCCGCCGACGTGGAGCTCGCCCACGACGCCGATGGGGGCCGGCTGGCCGTGGGCATCCAGGATGTAGACTCGGAGGTCGGGGATCCTGCGGCCGATGGGGCTGCCGCCGGCCCTGTCCAGGTCGGCCGCGGAAAGGGGCCTGTAGGTCACGTGCACGGTGGTCTCGGTGATCCCGTACATGTTCACGAGGCGGGTCTGCTCGTCTCCCTCGCGTTCGAACCAGGGCTTGAGCGTGGCCACGTCGAGGGCCTCGCCCCCGAAAATCACGGTCCTCAAACGGTGCCTATCCTCGCTCGCGATCCGGGCCTGGATAAGTTGCCGGAACGCGCTGGGGGTCTGGTTGAGGACGGTCACGCCCTCCCGGCAGACCAAGCGGTAGAAGTCCTCCGGCGAGCGGGCCTCCCACTGCGAAACCACCACCAGACGCCCGCCGTGGAGGAGGGCCCCCCAGATCTCCCAGACCGAGAAATCGAAGGCGTAGGAGTGGAAGAGGGTCCAGCCGTCCGGTTGGCCGAAGTGGAACCAGTCCCGGGTGGCCGCGAACAGGCGGGTGCCGTTCCGATGGGTGACCACGACCCCCTTGGGCGTTCCGGTCGAGCCCGAGGTGTAGATGACGTAGGCCATGTGATCGGGGCCGGGGCGCTCCCCGCCGACCTCGGGCCACTCCTCCACGGAAGGAAGGGCGTCGAAATCCACCACCGGAAGGCCGGGATCCGGGAAGAGCTCCGCCAGCCGTCCCCGGGTCAGCAGGACCACCGGAGCACTGTCTTCGAGCATGTACCTCAATCGCTCGGCCGGATAGGCAGGATCCAGAGGCACGTAGGCGCCGCCGGCTTTCAGGATCGCCAGCAGCCCGACGACCATCTCGATGGACCGCTCCATGCAGAGAGCCACTCGCTTTTCGGGCCCCACGCCCAGCCCGCGCAGGCGGCGCGCCAGGCGGTCGGCCTTCCCGTTGAGCTCCGCGTAGCTGAGTTCGACGCCGTCCTGCACGAGGGCCACCGCCTCGGGCGTCCTCCCGGCCTGCGCCTCGAAGAGCTCATGGATTCGAGCGCCCTCCGGAAACTCCGCTTCGGGCTCGTTCCACTCCAGCGTGAGCCGGTCCCGCTCTTCGTGCGTGAGGATCGGGAACTCCCAAAGCTCCCGCTCGGGGTTCTCCACGATCGCCTGGAGCAGCACCTGGTACTGGTCCATCATCCGGCGGATGGTGGTCACGTCGTAAAGGTCGCTGCGGTATTCCCACTGAAGGAGGATGGATTCGTCCCGCCGCTCCTCCTTCTGCTGCCCGCGGGCCGCCACCTGTTCGCCCCGCGGGATGACCGTCAGGTTGATGTCGAACTTCGCGGACCTGTTTCCCGGGTAGAGCAGCTTGCCCTGCAGGCCCTCGAAGGCGAGGTCCGGCATCTGCACGTCAAGGAAGGCGAACAGCACGTTGAAGAGCGGGTTCTGGCCGGGTTCGCGCACGGGGTGCAGGGCCTCCACCAGCTTCTCGAAGGGCAGGTCCTGGTAGGTATGGGCCTCCAGCACCGTCTGGCGAACCCGATCCAGCAGCTCTCGGAAGGTGACGCGCCCCGAAAGGTCGGTCCGGAGGACGAGGGTGTTGATCATCATCCCCAGCAGGCCTTCGGTCTCCTTCAGGCGGCGGTTGGCCGATCCGGTCCCGATCAGGACGTCCTCCTGCCCCGTGTAGCGGTGGAGGAGGGTCTTGAAAGCGGCGAGCATGACGATGAAGAGGGTCACCCCCTGCCTCTGGCCCAGCCCGCGCAGCGCGTGGTAGAGACTGGCGGGAAGCTCCATTTCCACCATGGCCCCGCAGGACTTGTGGCGCTTGGAGGGGGGGTAGTCCGTCGGCAGCTCCAGGCGCGTGGGGCGAGCCAGCTTCTTGGTCCAATAGTCCAGCTGCCGATCGAGGAAAGGCCCCTCCAGCAGTCCGCGCTGCCAGGCCGCGAAATCCGCATACTGGACGGAGAGAGGGGGAAGGGGCGAGGGCCGTCCCTGCGCAAAGGCGCTGTAGATGGCCTGGATCTCGCCGAGGAGGCGGCCCACCGACCATCCGTCGTGGACGAAGTGGTGCTCCACGATGATCAGGAGGTGCCGGTCCGCGGCGGCGCGGATCAGCGTCCACCGCACGAGGGGAAGCCGGGTGATGTCGAAGGGCTTCTGGCACTCCTCGGCGACGATCCGCTCGATCTCCGCTTCCGTTTCGGAGGCTGGGACCCCGCTGATGTCGACGCAGGGCATCGTGACCCGCTCGTAGGGGTGCACCACCTGCATCGGGCGCCCGTCCGGCGAAGGGAAGGTCGTTCTCAGGACCTCGTGGCGTTCGACGATTTCATTGAAGGTGCGCTCCAGGACCTCGGCGTCCAGGGGGCCCCTGAAGTCGATGCAGAACTGCGCGTTGTAGGCGAGGGTCCCGGGGGTCAGCTGTTCGATGAACCAGATGGCCTCCTGGGGATAGGACAGGGGAAGGGCCCCGTCCCGGGGGACCCGCCGGACCGCCGGGAAGGCCAGCACCGGCTCCATCCGGTCGGCCTCCTGGATCTGGACGGCGAGGCCGGCGACGGTGAATTCCTTGTAGAGGGCCGAGAAGGGCAGTTCCACGCCGAACCCGTCGCGGACCCGGGCCAGAACCTGCATCGCGGTGAGGGAGTGCCCGCCGAGGCTGAAGAAGTTGTCGCGGCGGCCGACGCGATCCACGTTGAGCACGTCGGTCCAGATGTCGGCGAGGGCCTTTTCGGTCTCGCCTTGAGGCGCTTCGTAGTCCTGGGCCGCGAAGGCCTCCGCCTCCGGCTCCGGCAGGGCCCCGCGGTCCACCTTCCCATGGGGCGTCAGGGGCAGGGCTTCCAGCCGCACGTAGGCCGCGGGAACCATGTACTCCGGCAGGTTCTCCGCCAGATGTCCCCGCAGGGCCTCGGCTCCCGGCGCCGCTCCCCCCACGTAGTAGGCCACCAGGCGCTTGCCTCCGCGCTCCTCCCGGGCCAGCACCACCGCCTCCCGAACCTCAGGGTGATCCAGGAGCCTCGCCTCGATTTCCCCCAGTTCGATGCGGAAGCCTCGGATCTTGACCTGGAAATCGTTGCGTCCCGCGAACTCGAGGGTCCCGTCGGGCCGCCACTTCCCGAGGTCGCCGGTGCGGTACATCCGGGCCCCGGCCTCCCCGGCGAAGGGGTCGTTCAGAAAGCGCTCCGCGGTCAGTTCGGGACGGTTCAGGTAGCCCCGAGCCACCCCGACCCCGCCGATATGGATTTCTCCCCGCTCCCCCACGGGCACCGGCTGGCCGCAGGAATCCAGCAGGTAGATCCTCGCGTTGGCGATGGGGCGTCCGATGGGCACGCCGGAATCCCAGGAGGCGCCCGGGTCCAGGCGTTCGAGGGTCCCCACCACGGTGCCCTCGGTGGGCCCGTAGGAATTGAAAAGGACGGGATGGGACCCGTACCTGCGGTGCCAGCTCCGCACCGCCGAGGGAGAGGCCGCCTCCCCGCCGATGATGACCAGGCGCAGCCGCGGCGGCAGGGACAGGCCCCCCGTTTCCAGCTCCTGCACCAGCACCTGCCAGTAAGCCGTAGGAAGGTCCAGAACGGAAATGCCAAAGGCCTCGCATCCCTGAAGGAAGTCCCGGCCCGAGGCCAGCATGCGGGGGGTCCGCAGCACCAGCGTGCCGCCCACGCTCAGGATCGGATAGATCTCCTCCGCCGCCGCGTCGAAGCCCACGGAGGCGAATTGCAGGACCCGATCCTCCGCCGTCAGGCCGTAGTGGCGGGCCGAGGCGACGGCGAAGTTCACGAGGGAACGATGCTCAACCATCACCCCCTTGGGGAGGCCGGTGGAACCGGAGGTGTAGATCACGTAGGCCAGGTGCTCGGGCCGACCGGGTTCGAGGTTGTCCCCCGAAAGGTCCATCCAGGGCGAAGTCGGGCTCCCGAGATCGAGGATCGGCAGCTGCAGGTCGGAAAAAAGGCCCAGGAGTCGGCCGTGGGAGAGCAGGGCCACCGGCCCGCTGTCCTGGATCATATGCCGCAGCCGTTCGACGGGGTAAGCGGGGTCCAGGGGCACGTAGGCGCCGCCGGCCTTCAGGATCGCCAGCAGTCCGACGATCATCTCCGGCGAACGCTCGACGCAGATGGCCACACGCTCGTCCGCCCCCACCCCCCGCTCGCGCAGGTGGCGGGCCAGGCGATTGGCCTGGACGTTGAGTTCGGCATAACTGAGCTCGACGCCCTCGTGGACCAGGGCGGGCACGTCGGGGGTCCGAACGGCCTGGGCCTCGAACAGCTCGTGAACGCACCGGCCCTCGGGATAGTCAGCCGCCGTGCCGTTCCATTCCACCAGGATCCGATGCCGTTCGGCCTCGGACAGGAGGGAACCGGGGGTGGCGTCCTGGGTGGCTTCGTCTGGGAACATCGAGGGGCTCCTGGGCGATGGGTTTCCGGTTGTTTAGCTCTACGAATTGAACGCGGACGCGGATGCGGATCTCGCAAAAGGGGCCGGAGGCCCCAGCCACGGACCGACCCGCAGGCCGGCCCAGACCTTTGCTTGGCCGCATGCGGTGACGTTCCTAATTCGTCGGGATGGGCGTCGAAAAAATTCCCCGGCGGGGAAAAAGCAGAAAGAGTTTTAGAAAGGTCAATCGTAGCACGGGAACGAAAGCGGTCGCCTCAGGCAAATTCTTCGCGGCTATTTCGCCAGACTGGGCACAGGGTTCTTACCTCGAATGACTACAATCCACCCGTTATTCAAAACGCGTAATGCGCATTTCACATCGCCCCCCTCGGGCGAGGGGCCCCCTATACTGGTTTAGCGCGCATGTCTCGATCACCCTGCGATCCCTTGCGGGGCATCGGTCCGCGAATTTTCATAAATCTTGTCGAAGGCAGTCCATGGCTTCCGAACATTTGGTCCATTTATCCGGTCATCCATGGGGCATGTGGCGATGGGTCGCGCTCCGGAGCGCGGGCTTTCCCATCCAGCAGGTCCTCGAGCTTTCCACTCCGGAAAGCGCCGCGGCGGCCGACCGCTGCATCCAGGCCCAAGCCTCCCTCAAGCGGGCCCAGGACGAGGCCCTGCGGGTGGCCTGGCAGCTGCAAAGGCAGGCGGCCCCCGAACAACGCAAGGTGCTGCGGAAAACCATCCACCTTCTGGAGGGTGGACGGGTGCCGGCGGGCGCCGTGGCCGAGACCCTCCAGGAACCGATCGAAGCGCTGGCCCGATCCAAGTCCGACCTCCAGGCCCTCGAGGCCGAGTACCAACGGACCTTTCATCTGGAGATTTCGCGCATCGATCAGACCGTCCACGCCGCCGCGCGGGACCCCCGCTTCCGGGAGGCCCTCCTCTGGCAAAACCGCCACGCCCTTTCCACGGGTGTGGACAGCCTGTTGAGGAATGCCCCCTCGGAGGCCTCCCGGCCTTCCAAGCAGCGGTATTTTGTGAATAAGGTCACCAAATACCTTCAGCGCTACTGCGCCAAGAACGACACCATCGGATTCTTCGGGCCCGTGGGCTGGGCGACGGCCACCACCGAAGGGGCCGCGCTGAATTCACCCCCCGCGGACTTCGTCCTGGAAAAGCGCACCGTCCATTTCGAAGAATGGTGCATCGACGCGCTCGCGGAGCACCTGGCGAAGGAGGAGAGGTTCCTGCCTTGGATGGCCCCCCGCCGGCTTCCCCACGTGGGCCTGGACGGGGCGGCCCTGCACCTTCCCTTCACGCCCCCCCTCCGCCTCCCGCCCTCCCATGCCGCCGTGCTTCGGGCCTGCGATGGCGAGCGCACCGCCCGGCAACTCGCCCGAGACCTCGTCCACAACCCCGCCAGCGGCCTGAAGAGCGAAGGGGAGGTCTTCGACGTCCTGAGGCAACTGCGCTCACGGAACCGGATCGCCTGGACCTTCGAGATCCCCGCGGAAGGACTGCATCCCGAAAGGCAGCTTCGGAAGCACCTTGAAAGGATCGAGGACGAGGCCGACCGCGGCGCGGCCCTGAAGGCCCTGGACGAGCTGGAGGCGGCCCGGGACGCGGTGGCCGGAGCCTCCTCGGACGTCGAGCGCCTGGGCGAGGCCATGGACGCCCTGGACCGGACCTTCACCCACCACACCGGGGCGGCGCCGACCCGGCGCGCGGGCCAGACCTACGCAGGCAGAACCCTGGTCTACGAGGACTGCCGCCGCAGGCTGGACCTGACCCTCGGCCCGCGCTTCTTCGAAGCCCTCGCCCCTCCCCTCGCCCTGATCCTGACGAGCGCCCGCTGGTTCACCTTCCAGGCCGCGGAGCTGTACCGGAAGGCCTTCCTGGAGGTCCACCGCGACCTGGCCCGTCAAGGGGGCAGCGGCACCCTCGCCTTCTCGGAGTTCTGGCTGTGGATCCAACCCCTGCTTTTCGGGGAGAACTTCGAACCGGTCGATCGGCTCGTGGAGGAGCTGCAGGCCCGCTGGGCCCGCATCCTGTCGGTCCCCGAAGGCCCGCGCCGGGTCGAGTACGCCAGCCGGGACCTGGGTGACGCGGTGCAGGAGGCCTTCGCGGCGCCCCGACCGGGCTGGGCCTCCGCCCACCATCACAGCCCCGACGTCATGATCGCCGCCTCCAGCCCCCAGGCGATCAATGACGGAGACTACCTCTACGTGATGGGGGAACTGCACCCCGGAGACAACACCCTCGCGATCCCCCTCTTCGCCGGACAGCACCCGACGCCCGACGCGCTGCTGCGGGCCATGGAATCCGACCTCCCGAAGCCCCGAGTCATCCCCATGACCTCCCGGGAGGTCATCAGCCCCGTCGGACGGATGGGACACGCGCTGGTCTCCCCGAAGGACTTCCGCCTCCTCTTCGCCCACGATTCCTGCGGGGTCCCCCGCTCCAGGGCCCTGCCCATCGGGGACCTGCTGGTGGAAGAAGGGGAAGGGACGCTGCAGGTCCGTACCCGGGACGGCCGCTTCCAGGAGGACATCATCGAACTGGTCGGCGAGTTCCTGATGATGCGAGTGGTTCATGCCTTCGACATGGTGCCCCTGTCCGGCCACGGGCCCAGGATCAGCTTCGACCGCCTCGTCGTAAGGCGGGAGGCCTGGCAGTTCCTACCCGAAGAGCTGGGCTTCGCCCAGGAGCTCGACGAGGCCCAGTGTCTGCTTCAGGCGCGAAAATGGGCCGAGGGCCACGGGATGCCGCGCTTCGTCTTCGCCAAGATCTTCGAACACTCGAAGCCCTTCTACGTGGATTTCGCCGGGTCCACGTCCCTGGGCATCCTGGCCAAGGCCGTTCGCCAGGCCGCCCAGGCGAACGCGGAGAACCCATCCTCGCCTACGAAGGTCACCCTCACGGAGATGCTGCCCAATCCCGAGCAGACCTGGCTGACCGACAGCCGCGGGCAGAGCTACAGCTGCGAATTCCGCATGGTGGCGGTGGATCTGCAAGGCCGGGACCGGCAGCCCGCCTGAACGGCGGGAGCTCAAGCAGGCACCCCGGGGGCGGCTTCCCAACGCCGCCCCCGGGCCCCCCACCTAGCCCCGCGTCAGGACCTGCTCCATGGCCGCCACGAGGCCATGCACGTGGGGGGGGACGACCATCGAAACATGGTTCCCGGGCACGCGGTGAACCGCGACCGTCCGGCTCGAAAGCTCCTGCCACTGCAGGGTCGGATCCTCGTACACGCCTGGAGACTCCTCGGCCACCTCCGGCAGCACGTCTTCTCCCCGGAAGAGGACGATCTCCCCGTCGTAGCCTCCAGGCGCGTACTTGGGCACGGCCCTCACGTTGTTCTCGTAGATCTTGAGGAAGCCCCGGAAGGACTCCGGGCCCACCTCCGGCGGATTGAAGGACTCCCGGGCCATGACCTCCAGCACGTAATCCCTTTGCTCGTCTGGCGTACGGCCCTCCAGCTCCTCCTCCGTGACCGCGACGTTCCTTCCGCTGAACAGGGACATCTTCCGGGTCAAGGAAACGAGGGCGGAGGCGGTGGTCCAATCCCGTCCCCCTTCGGGCGCCACGGGCGCGGGGACGTCGATCACCAGAAGCTGGGGCACCTCCTCGCCCTGCGCGACGAGCCTGCGCGCCATCTCATAGGCCACGAGGCCACCGGAGGACCATCCCCCCAACAGGTAGGGCCCCTTGGGGTAAAGGCCCCGGATCGCCTCCAGGTAATGGGAGGCCATGTCCTCCACGGAGACCAGCTCGTCGGTGGGGAGGCCGACGAATTGGAGGCCATAGACCGGACGGGCCGCCCCGAGCTGCTGCGCGAGGGGGAGGTAACACATGACGTTCCCGCCGGCGGGATGCATCAGGAAGAGGGGATGTCCCTGCCCCCCCGGATGCAGCTGGACCAGGGCACCCTGCTCCACGAGGGCCGCCCCCCGCCGAAGGAGGTCCGCCAGCTCCCCGATGGTGGGATGCTCGAAAAGGACGTTCAGGGGGAGTTCGCGGCCGAACTCCTTCCGGATCCTGGCCATCAGCCGGACCGCGAGGAGGGAGTGGCCCCCCAGCGAGAAGAAGTTGTCGTTCACCCCGATGGGGCCCACCTGGAGGACTTCCTCCCAGATGCGCGCGAGCCCCTCCTCCGCCGAATCCCGGGGCGCCACGTAGGCCTTGACCGGAGCCGTCGCCTGGCCCGCGAGGGCCTCCAGGGCCTTGCGGTCCACCTTCCCGTTCACGTTGAGAGGCAGGTCGGGAAGGACCACGTAGGCGGCCGGAACCATGTGCTCGGGCAGACCGGATGCCAGGTGCGCACGCAGCGCGTCCGCGTCCGGTTCACGCTCCCCCCGGCACGCACAGTAGGCCACCAGGCGCTTGGCGTCCGGGGCCTCGCCGAGGGCGAGCACCACGGCCTCACCCACGTCCGGATGGGAGCGCAGGAGGGCCTCGATCTCCCCGAGTTCGATGCGGAAGCCCCGCACCTTGACCTGGAAATCGTTGCGGCCCACGAACTCGAGGGAGCCGTCCGGCCTCCACCGCCCCAGATCGCCGGTCCTGTACATGCGGCCGTCCGGCGAGCCGCTGAAAGGGTTCGCCTTGAAGTGGGAGGCCGTCAATTCAGCGCGATTCAGGTACCCCCGGGCCAGGCCGGCCCCCGTGAGGTGCAGCTCGCCGGTGACCCCGATCGGCGTTGGCCGCCCCTGGGCATCCAGCAGGTAGACCTTCGTGTTCGGGATCGGGCGGCCGATGGGCGGAGCGGAGGGCTCGGAGGCCTGGCATTCATGCAGGGTGGTGCAGACCGTCATTTCCGTGGGGCCGTAGCCGTTGATGAGACGGCGTCCCGAGGACCAACGCCGGACCAGGGCGGCGGGCATCCGGTCCCCGGACACGACCAGGGTGCGGATCGAGTCCAGCCGCGCCTCTTCCGGAAGGGAGGCCAGGGCCGCCGGGGGCAGGATCGCGTGGGTGATGCCCTGCTCCGCCACCATCCCGAGGAGGACGTCCCCCACGGGAAGCGTTCCCGGGGGGGGGAGGTGGAGCGAGGCCCCCTGGGCCAGCGCCATGACGATCTCGAACACGCATCCGTCGAAGCTGAAGGACGCGAATTGGAGCACCTTGCTTTCGGGCCGCACCTCCAGGAATCCCGCATGCACGAGGGTCAGGTTGCAGAGTCCTCGATGTTCGACCATGACCCCCTTCGGCATCCCGGTGGAGCCGGAGGTGTAGATCACGTAGGCCAGATGACGCGCATGAAGGCCCGCGAGGGGGAGATCGTGGGTCGGGCAATCACCCCAGGCGGGAGCCTCTTCCGTGAGGTCCACCACCGGAACGTCCAGCCCCGGGAGGCGGCCCGACAGGTGTCCCTGCACCAGGAGCACCACCGGCGCGCTGTCCTCGACCATGTATTTCAGACGCTCGGTGGGGTAGGCGGGGTCCAAGGGGACGAAGGCGCCGCCGGCCTTCCATGTGGCCAGCACGGCCACGATCATCTCCATTCCGCGCTCCGCGCAGATGGCCACCCGCGACTCGGGCCCGACGCCCAAATCCCGCAGATGGCGGGCGAGCTGGTTGGCCCTGAGGTTCAGCTCCCCGTAGGAGAGCCTCAGCTCCCCCTGCTGGAGGGCGACGGCCGCGGGGGTCCTCTCCGCCTGCGCCTCGATCAGTTCGTGGATGCATCGATCCCCGGGGAACTCCGCGTCGGTGCGGTTCCAGGATTCCACCACCTGCCGGCGCTCCTCGACGGACATCAGCTCCAGGTCCAGGACGGAACGGTCCGGGTCCTCCGCGATGGATTCCAGCAGGACGCCGAAGTGCTCGATGAAGCGCTCGGCGGTGGCCCGCTCAAACAGCTCGGTGTTGTAGGTCAGCGTGCCGCGGATCCCATCCCCCCGCTCGATGGCGTTGCTGTCCCAGGGCGCATAGAGGTGGATGCCCAGGTCGAAAATGGCCGTGCCGGAATCCACGTCCACGGAGGAGGAGACCTCCGCGGAGGACACCTGGCCCTTGGGGATGTCCTCGAACTGGAAGATGACCTGGGCTAGGGGATTCCGGCTGAGGTCCCGGCGGGGGCGCAGCTCCTCCACCAGCTTCTCGAAGGGCATCTCCTGATGGGCGTAGGCGTCGACGCAGGTCTGGCGGACCTGGCGGAGCAGCTCCCGGAAGGTGGGGCGGGCCGTAAAGTCCGTTCGGACGATCAGGGTGTTGACGAAGAAGCTGATCAGCTTCTCCACTTCCACCCGGTTCCGGTTGGCCACCGGAATGGCGACCGAAATGTCCATCTGCCCCGAGCACCTCATGAGCAGCGTCTGGAAGGCGGCCATGAAGGTCATGAACGGGGTGGCGCCCTCCTGCTGGCTGAGGGCGCGGAGCTTGTCGATCAGGGAGGTGCCAAGCCGGATGGGGAGGTCCTCCCCCTGGAAGGCCGGGAAGGCCGGTCGGGGGCGATCCAGGGGCAGTTCCAGGTCCTGGACGTCCGACAGACGGTCCTTCCAGAAGGAGAGCAGCTTCTTGGACTCCTCCCCCTCGTACCATTCCCGCAACCAGGCCGCGTAGTCGCCGTACTGGACGGGAAGAGGGGGGAGGGACGGGGTCATCCCCTGGGACAACGCGAAGCTGATGGCGTTGATCTCCTCCATGAAGACCTTGCGGGACCACGCGTCCACGATGCTGTGGTGCATGGTTCCGGCGAAGACCCAGTCCCGCGCGTCGAGGACGACGGCGTCGATGCGAAGCAGGGGCCCCTGGGCCAGGTCGAAGCTCGTCCGGGCGTAGGCGTGAAGGGCTTCGTGGAGTCGGCCTTCCCGCTCCTCCGGCGCACAGTGGCTCAGGTCCAGGACCTGGACGGGGACGGTGCCCCCCGGGTCGATCCGTTGGACCGGGACCCCGTCGATGGAGGGATAGCTGGTCCTCAAGGCCTCGTGCCGCCGGACCAGGTGATCGATGGTCCGCTGCAGGAACCCGGCGTCAAAGGGGCTCCGGAACCTCATGGCGAAGGGCCAGTTGTAGGCGGGGCTTCCGGGCGCCAGCTGGTCGAAGAACCAGAGCCTCTCCTGCCCGTAGGAAAGAGGCATCCGGGAACGATCCCCGCCGTATACGGGAATCCCGGAGCCCTTGTTCCCGGGCTGCTGTTTGTTCACCATCCGCGCGAGCAGCTTGAGCTGCTCGGGCGAAAAACGAGCGATCTGGTCGGCCAGCGGCATGGTCTCCTCCAGTTGAGGCGCCAT
>CAYSXG010000010.1:0-15931 GCA_964434895.1 uncultured Solibacteraceae bacterium
CCAGCGCTTCGCCCCGGTAAACCAGCGACACCTGCATGCGGCTGGCGCGCTCGTGCCGGATCAGCCCGTAGATACGGAAATAGTAGGTGCGTACGTGGAGCGTTCTGGCCGCGGCCTTGGGGTCCGCCTGCACCAGCTTGTGGTTGTAGAGGTCCAGCACCTTGGGCACGTAGGCCCGGGTCTCCGCGAAGGGGGGGATGCCGTGGTGCTTGTCCACGTTCCGCTCCCCGCTGTTGTAGGCGGCCACCACCTTGGTGAGGTCCCCGGCGAAGTAGTCGTGGAGCCACTTGAGGTACTTGGTCCCGCCCTCGATGTTCTGCTTGGGATCGAAGGGGTCCGTCACGCCGAAGCGCAGCGCCGTGGCGGGCATGAGCTGCATGAGGCCCATGGCCCCGGCGTGGCTGCGGGCCCGGTAGTTGAAGGCGCTTTCGGCCTGGATGATGGCCCGGGCCAAGTGGGGATCCACCCCGTTGTTGGTGGCGATCTCGTCCACCATGCCCAGCAGCTCCGGGCTGCGGAGCACCTTGGCCATCTCCACCCGGGTGATGGCCAGGCGCACCTGGCCCACTCCCACGTGCTTGAGGACCAGGCCCTGGCCTTGGGCGGCGCTGGGAGGCAGGTTATTGATGACGATGCGGCCGTTGCGGTCGTAGTAGGTGTAGATGTAGACCGAGCCCCGGGGGGCCTGGGGGCTGCGCCCCCTCCCTGCCGCCGCCGGCAAGGCGCAGCACAGGAGAAGGGGGACCAGGGCGCGCATGGCCTTTCAGGATAAGGCCGGAACGGTCCCCCGGCTAGGAAGGCCCCCCCTCAATCCTTTCCCAGGTAGTGCCGGAGGGTGTGCCGCAGGTCCGGACTCAGGTCGCCCATGTTCCCCAGCATCCACGCCAGGTAGTCCTTGGGGATCGTGGCCCAGGGCTTCCCCTTGTGCTTGCCGAAGGTGCAGGTTTCCAACAGGTTCGGCGCGTCGGCCCAGGCCGCCAGGGCCTCGACGTCCTGGGGGGCCTCCCGCCGCTGCTGGACCTCCTCCAGCTCCCGCACGAGGAGCCTCGCGGTGACCAGGGCGTCGGGCAGGGCCGAATGGGTGGCCAGCCCCTCCGCCTCGGGCACCTCCAGGGGCAGGGCGTAGCGCAGGTATTGGTTGGAGTATTTGGGCTGTTTCCAGAGCTTCATGGCCAGGCGCATCGTGCAGAGCACCGGCCTCCCCAGGGCCGGCACGAACCCGAAATCGAAGGCGGCGTTGTGGGCCGCGAAGGCGTCGAATTCATGGAGCCCCAGGAATTTGGGCAGCACCGCCTCCAGGGGTTCCGCCTCCCGGACGTGGCGGTCCGTGAGGTGATGGACGGCGCTGGCCTCCGGCGGGATGGGCCGCCCCGGGTTCACCAGGAAGGAACCCGCCGTGAGGATCTCCCCGCCCCTCACCCACACCCCGGCGATCTCGCAGACCCGGTCCCCGGCGGGATCCAGGCCCGTGGTCTCGACGTCGAGGACCAGGAAGGTGGTGTGGGCCAGGCCCGGGTAGGAGTCCATGGAACACACTACCGCGCCGCGGGCCCCCTACAGCTCCCGCAGGAAGGCCTCCACCCGCCCCCAGTCCCGCACCACCGGAAAGGGGGGCAGGGCCGCCCGAACCTGGGCCGCGTAGCGCTTGCCGAAGCGGTCCTCGTGGGGCAGCATCAGGCGCGGATCCAGGATGCACACCACGCCGCGGTCCGTGCGGGTGCGGATGAGCCTCCCGATGCCCTGCTTGAGCTTGAGGGTCATGGCGGGCACCTGGATGCCGATGAAGCCCAGCCCCTCCCGCTGGGCATCCGCTTCGCGGATCCGCGCCTGCAGGACCGGGTCGTCCGGGGGGGCGAAGGGCAGGGCCGTCACGACCACGAGGCTCAGCATGTCGCCGGGCACGTCCACCCCCTGCCAGAAGCTGGCCAGGCCCAGCAGGGCCGCGTGGGGGGTCTGCTTGAAGCGCTCCAGCAGCATCGGGCGGGAGAGGCCTTCCCCTTGGACGAAGAAGGTCAGATCCGGCAGGGCCGCCTCCAGCCGGGGACGGAAGGCCGCCAGCATCCGGCGGCTCGTGAAGAGCAGCAGGGCCCGCCCCCGGGCCGCGCGCAGCAACCGCTCCATGGCCGCGAGGCTGGTCTCCACCCAGGCGGGGTCCCCGACCCCGTCCTTTCCGGCCCGGCGCTCCGGGAGATCCGGGGGCACGAAGAGCAGGCCCTGCCCCTGGAAATCGAAGGGGCTCTCCACCAGCTCCGCACGCTCCGCCCCCTCGTTCCGCAGGCCCGGGCGCAGCTTCAGGCCATTGAAACCCCGGCCGTCCCGCAGGGTGGCGCTGGTGAGCACCACCGTCTCGAAGCCCCGCCGCAAGTGCTGGTGGAAGAAGGGCTTCACGTCCACCGGGTTGGCCTTGAAGACCACCGTGTGGGGGCCCTCCCGCGTTAGGGTGGACACCCATCCCTCGGGCTGGGCGAAGATCTGCTCCATGCGCTGGAAGGCCGTCCCGACGCGCTCCGCGGCCTTGCGCCAGAGGGGGCCCTCCGGCGCGGCCTCGGGCTGGCGCGAGGCGATGCGCTTGACTTCCTGCCAGGCCCCCTGTCCCGCCTCCACCCAGGCCCCCACCGCGTCCGCGAGGGCGGCGAGGTCCAGGGCCGGATCGTCGAAGCCGAAGGTACCGGTCCCCGTGGGAACCCAGGCCATCAGGGCATTCCAGGCCTCCTGCCAGGGGAGCAGGAGGGCGTCCAGGGCGGCGGCCTCCGGGTCCCTTCCCGCCGCCTCCTCCAGGTCCCGGAAGAGGAGGGTCATGGCCCGGCTGGACCAGGTCTCCGCGCAGCTCTCCGTGAGCTGTTCCTCGATTTCGTGGGCCTCGTCGAGAATCAGCACCGGCGCGTCCGGGAGCACCTGGCCGAAGGCGGATTCCCGCAGGATCCGGTCCGCCAGGAGCAGGGCGTGGTTGGCGATGACGAGGTCCGCCTCCGCGATCTCCGCTTTCAGCTGGGTGAGATGGCAGTCCTCGAAGTGCGGGCACTGCTTGCCCGTGCATCGCTCGGCCCGGGCGTTGAGGCGCTCCCACAACTCGCTCTCCCCCTCGCCGTGGCGGCCCAGCTCCTCCCGGTCCCCGGTGCGGGTCTCCCGGGCCCATCGACCCAAGGCGCCCCAGAGGCCGAAGTCCGCGCGGTTCATCTCCTGGGGAGGGTGGGCCTCGGCCTCCTCCCAGGCGGCCTTGCACAGGTAGTTGCCGCGCCCCTTGGCCACCACCGCCTTGATATCGCGGTTCAGGATGCCCCGGACCCTGGGCACGTCCTCCTCCAGAAGCTGGCGCTGCAGGTTCTTGGTGCGGGTGGCGACGATGATGGGTCGGCGGCCGCTGGCCAGGGCGGGGATGAGGTAGCCCAGGGACTTGCCCGTGCCGGTCCCCGCCTCGATGGCCTGCACCACGGCGTCCGGACGCCCCTCGGGTTCGGAGCCCGAGCGTCGCCAGGCCTCCCCCCGTTCCTCCCCCTCCTGGATGGCGTCGAAGACCAGCTGGGCCATTCTCCGCTGGCCGGGCCGCCCCTCCGCCCCGGGGCAGCAGGCGTAGAGGCGGCCCTCCGGGGGGGCGAGGTAGGCGTCGAGGGGATGGCTCACCTTTCCAGTGTGGAGGAAAAAGGGCGAAAGAGCTGCTCCCCGGGCCGCCCCCCAAGGTTCATCGAAGCCCCGGCCCCCGACGATGAGGGGGGACCCGCGGAACCCTCCCATGAGTCCCCGCTCCCCCGAACCGCCCGCCCCGCCTGGAGCACCCGACCCTCGGAGGGCGGGCCTGGGGGTCAATCTGGGTCTGGCGGCGGCCACCTTGCTCACGGGCCGGGCGGGCCTCCTGCTGGCCATCCCCCCCGGCTTCGCCACCGCCATCTGGCCCCCCGCGGGCCTGGCCCTGGCGGGTCTCCTGGTCTTCGGCCCCCGGGCCCTGCCCGGGGTCTTCGCGGGATCCCTCCTGGTGAACCTGAGCATCGCCCTGGCCCCCCACGCCCCCTCGGCCTCCCCCCATCCCTGGGTCACGGCCCTCGCCATCGCCGCGGGGGCGACGCTGCAGGGCCTCACGGGGGCCTGGCTCGTGCGGCGCTCCATCGGCTTCCCCAACGCCCTCGCCACCGGGCGGGAGGTGGGCCTCTTCCTCCTTCTGGGAGGGCCCGTGGCCTGCCTCGTGAACGCCACCTGGAGCAGCCTGGCCCTGTGGGTGACGGGGGCCCTGGCCCGGGAGGCCCTTCCCTTCACCGGCTGGACCTGGTGGGTGGGGGACGTCCTGGGCGTGATTACCCTCGCTCCGCTGGTCCTCACGGGCCTCGCCGAACCCCGGGGGGTCTGGAGGCGCCGCCGCCGGACCTTCGCCGTCCCCCTGTCCCTCACCCTCGTGCTGACGGTGGCCTTCTTCGTTCAGGCCAGCGCCTGGGAGCGGGAGCGCATCCGCCGAGACCACCTCCAGCGCTCCGAGGCCGCCGGCATCCTCCTCGCCGCCCACGTGCAGCGCCATCTGGAGGTGCTGCGCTCGATTCGGGACTTCCGGGGGGCCTCGCCCCGCTTCGGCCCGAAGGAATTCGGCGCCTTCGTGGCCGGGGCCCTGGAGCGCCATCCGGGCATCCTGGCCCTGGCCTGGAACCCGCGCATCCTCGACACCCAGCGGGAGGCCTTCGAGGCGGCCCGTCGGGAGGAGGGCCGACCCGGCTTCACCCTCCAGGAATGGGCCGGGGACCGCCTGGTCCCCTCCGGCCGGCGGAACGACTACTTCCCCGTCCTCTTCATCGAGCCCTTCGGTCCCAACGAATCCGCCTTCGGCTTCGACGTCGCCTCGGATCCCTCCCGGGGGGCCGCGATGTCCGCCGCCGTGGCCACGGGGGAGCCCTGCGCGACGGGACCTCTGAGGCTGGTGCAAGACACCAGCGGGGAGCCGGGCTTCCTGGTCTTCCTCCCGGTCTTCCAGGCCGGCCAGCCCCGCGGGAACCCCCAGGAACGGCAGGACCACCTCGAGGGCTTCCTCACGGCGGCCGTGCGGGTCTCCAACCTCGTGGAAACCGCCCTCCAGGACCTGCTCAGGGACGAGCTGGAAGTGAGCCTCCACGACGAGGCCTCGCCGGGGAAGGGAGGCCTGCTCTATGCCAACGGGCCCCTGGGCCGGGCCCCGGAAGGGGCGGCCTGGGACCGGAGCCTGGCCGTGGCGGGGCGGCGATGGCGGCTTCGCGTTTCCCCCACCGAAGGCTACCTGGTGCGCCACCGCAGTTGGCAGGCCTGGACCGTGCTGGCCGGGGGCCTGCTCTTCGCGGGGCTCCTGGGGGCCTTCCTGCTCCTCAGCACCGGCCGGACCCGGGAGGGGGGAGTGGGACTCTAAGGCCTCACCCAGTGGCAGGTGTAGCCGCCCGGATGCTTCTGCAGGTAGTCCTGGTGGTATTCCTCCGCCCGGTAGAAGGGGCCCGCGGGAACGATCTCCGTGACCACCTTCCGGGGCCATTTCCCGCTGCGGTCCACCTCCGCTCTCACCCGCTCGGCGATGGCCCTTTGGGTGTCGCCGTGGAAGAAGATGACCGAGCGGTACTGGCTGCCCATGTCGTTGCCCTGGCGGTTGGGCGTGGTGGGATCGTGCATGCGGAAAAAGAAGCGGAGCAGGTTCTCGAAGCTCGTCCGGGCGGGGTCGAAGCGGATCTCGATGGCCTCGGCGTGACCCGAGCGCCCGTCGTGCAGCGTCTCGTAGGTGGGGTTGGGCACCCGGCCCCCGGTGTAGCCCACCTGGGTCTCCAGGACCCCCGGCTGCTGCCGGAGCAGTTCCTGCATCCCCCAAAAGCAGCCTCCCGCCAGGGTGGCCACTTCCACCCGGCGGGGGGGGAGCTTCTGGGCCGTATCCGCCCTCGCCCCGCTCCCTCCCAGGATCCCGAAAATGCCCAGGATCAGGAGCCATCCTCTCCACCCGCTTCCCCTCATGGCGCCTCCGGATCCTTGGATGTCCGCCGCCGCCCCAGTGTGAATCAGGGCCCCTCCTCCCCGGGATCCCCGGGCAGGCGAGCCCGAATCAGCGCCTCCAATTCGCCGATGCGTTCGAGGATCAGCTGGGTTTCCTCCGCCCCGCGCAGGGCGGCCCGGTGGGCGGCGTCGCTCTGGGCCTTGGCCCGGCCGGATTGCAGCTTCTGGCCCACCATCAATAGGGGCATGAAGAGCAGCTGGATGAGCTTGGCGGCCCCCAGCAGCATGAGGAAGGAGGGGAAGGGATCGAAGCGCCAGGGCCGGGGGGCGAGGCTGTTCCAGAGCATCCAGGCCAGGATGCCCAGACCCAGGACCCCGAAGAACCTCGCGTCCCCGGTGACGTCCGTGAACCAGAGGGCCGCCCGGTCCATCCGGCCCAGGCGTCGGCGATGATGGACTTCCGGAGGTTCGAGGGGGTAGCGTTCTCGGATACCCCGCAGGCGGGAGACGTGGGTCATGGGGATCCCTCACAGGATAGGGGCGGCGCGCTCGTTCATGGACCTGCGGAAGCCCTAAGGGCCCACGGCCTCCTCCCCCCGCTCCCCCGTCTTGAGGCGGATGGCGTCCAGGACCGGCAGCACGAAGACCTTCCCGTCCCCGCGATGGCCCGTGTGGCCCGCGGCGTAGATGGCCTCCAGGAGCCCCTCCGCCTCCTCGTCCTGGCACACGATCTCCAGCCGGATCTTCCGCGTCGTCTCGACCCCCAGGAAGTCCCGATGCTCGGGGTGGGCGGGATCGTGCTCCTGTCCGAAGCCCCGGCACTCGGAGACCGTCAGCCCGTGGACGTGGCGGGTCTCCAGCTGGTCCAAGACGGCATCCAGCCGCTCCGGGGACAGGAAGGCCAAGAGGTAGCGCATATCAGTACTCCGCCTTTTCTTTTTCGAAGAGGGAATAGAGTACGGGCAAACCGAAAAGGGTAAGGGCCGTGGCGGTGACGAGGCCTCCGATGATGACCACCGCGAAGGGACGCGACGTTTCGGCGCCGACACCGCGGGAGAGGGCCGCCGGAAGCAGCCCCAGACCCGCCATGGCCGCCGTCATCACCACCGGCCTCATCCGGGACTCCGCCCCCAGGCGCACGGATTCCGCCATGCCCGCCCCCGCACCCCTCAGCTCCCGGATCCGCTCCACCATGAGCACCCCATTCTGCACCGCCACCCCGAAGAGGGCGATGAAGCCCACCATGGAGGACACCGAAAGGGAGAGGCCCGCCAGGGGCAGGGCCAGGATGCCCCCCACCGCCGCGAAGGGCACGTTGAGCAGGATCAGCAGGGCCAGCCTCGGGGAATCGAAGGCCATGAAGAGGAGGAAGAAGATCGCCAGCAAGGTCGCCGGGACGATCACCATCAGCCGCTGCACGGCCCGCTGCTGGTTCTCGAAGGAGCCCGTCCATTCCAGGCGGTAACCCGGGGGCATGGGCACGGCCCGGGCCACCTTGGCCTGGGCCTCCGCCACCAGGGAGCCCAGGTCCCGCTTGTCCACCGAGAGTTTCACCGCGATGCGGCGGCTGTTCTCCTCCCGAAAGATGCGGGCGAAGCCCGGGGCCACCCGTACGTCCGCCAGGGCCCCGAGGGTGAACTTCTCCCCGCTGGGGCCCAGCACCGGGATGGCCCGGATGCCATCCAGGTCCGACACGGACTGGGAGGCCAGCCTCACCACCAGGTCGAAGGTGCGCTCCCCCTCCAGGACCTTGGTGGCCACGGCCCCACCCATGGCGGTCTCCACCACGGTCTCCACGTCCGCGATGGAGAGTCCGGCCCGGGCGATCGCCCCCCGGTCCAGGCGAATCTGCACCTGGGGCTGGCCCGAAAGGCGCTCCGCCGCCACGTCCGCGGCTCCGGGGACGGCCCGGATCGCCTCCGCCACCCGGTCCGCCAGCTCCTGGAGCTTCATGGGATCCTCGCCGAAGATCTTGATGCCCAACTCCCCCTTGATGCCCGACACCGCCTCGTTGACGTTGTCCTCGATGACCTGACCGACCCCCAACTCCACGCCGGGAATCTGAGAAAGCCTCTCCCGCACCGCCGCCTTCAGGCCCTCGGGATCCCGGGCAGTGGTCCAGGTCTCCCGCGGGCGGAGGTCCACGAAGATCTCCGCCACGTCGAAGCCGTTCACGTCGGTACCGTCGTCGGGCCGGCCCAGCTGGCTCACCACGGTCTTCACCTCCGGGAGGGAGGCCAGCAGTCGGCGGCTGCGGGCCACAATCCGGGCCGCCTCCGTGGGGGAAACGGAACCGGGCATCGTCACCCGCACCCAGAGGGCCCCCTCGTCCAGCTTGGGCAGGAATTCGGATCCGAGCAGGATCGCCGCCCCCCCCGCCATCACCAGGGACCCGATGGCCAAGCCCATCGCCAGCCTCCGCCGCCGGAGGGTCCAATCCAGGGCGGGGCGGTAGAGGCGGTCCAGGCGCCGGACCACCCAGGCCTCGCCCCCGCCGGCCCCCTTTCGCAGGGCGAAGCTGGCCAGGGTGGGCACCACGAGGATGGCCAGCAGCGTACCCACCACGAGGGCGAAGGTGAGCGTGAGGGCCATGGGTCGGAAGATCTTCCCCTCCACCCGCTGGAGGGTGTAGAGCGGGATGAAGCCCGGGAGCAGGATGGCCTTGGAAAAGAGGATGGGGGGGCCCATCTGCGAAATGGCCTGGCCGATGGCGGACGGGAGGGAACCCCGCCGCTCCCCACGCTCCTCCAGGATGCGCAGCAGGTTCTCGATGACCACCACCGCCGAGTCCACGATGATCCCGAAATCGATGGCCCCCATGGAAATGAGGTTGGCCGGGATCCCGCGGAGGTCCAGGAAGAGGAAGGCCCCTAGAAGGGAGAGGGGCACCACCGCCGCCACGATGAGGGCCGAGCGCCAGTTCCGCAGACCCAGGAAGAGGACGAGCACCAGCAGGACCAGGGCGATGCCCTCGGCCATGTTGCGCCTCACCGTGCTCAGGGTGCGCTGGATGAGGTCCGTTCGGTCGTAGTGGGGCACCAGCCTCAGGCCCGGCGGCAGCTCGTGGGCGTTGAGTTCGGCCACCTTCGCCTCCACCCGCTTCAGCACCTCGAGGGCGTTCTCCCCCTTGCGGAGCAGGACCGTGCCCTGCACCACGTCGTCCTCGTCCCCGCCCCCCGGGGCGCGGAGGCCCACCCGGCCCAGACGGATGGCCGGCCCCACGGCCGCCGAACCCAGGTCACGGATGAGCACGGGCGTGCCGTTGCGGGTGGCCACCGCGATGGACTCGATGTCGGCGGTGGAACCCACCAGCCCCAGCCCCCGCACCACGAACATCTCTGAACCGTGCTCGATGTAGGCCCCCCCCGCGTTGCGGTTGCCGCTGGCGAGGGCATCGAGGACCTGCTTGAGGGAAAGCCCGTAGGCCTTCAAACGGAGGGGGTCCACCTGGACCTGGTACTGCTTGGTGGGTCCCCCGAAGCCCACCACGTCCACCACGCCGGGAACCGTGCGGAGCTTGCGCTCCACCACCCAGTCCTCCACGGCCTTCAGCTCCAGGGGGGAGTAGCCCGCCGGAGCCCGCAGGGTGTAGCGATAGATCTCGCCCACCGGCGTGGAATCGGGGCTCAGGGAAGGTTGAGCCCCGGGGGGCATCTCCACCGCCTGCAGGCGCTCGAAGGCCTGGTTGCGGACGTAGGCCCCGTCCGCGTCGTCCTCGAAGACGAGGGTCACCACCGAAAGCCCGAACAGGGAAATGGAGCGCATGGACGCGCGCTTGGGGATGCCGTTCATCTGGTTCTCGACGGGCACCGTCACCAGCTGCTCCACCTCCTCCCCCGCGTGGCCCGGGAAGAGGGTGATGATCTGGACCTGCACGTTGGTGACGTCCGGGTAGGCCTCCACCGGCAGGCGACGGAAGGCCAGGGCCCCCGCGACGATGAAGAGGCCCAGCAGGAGGAGGGCCATGACCCGGTTGCGCAGGGCGTAGAGGGTGAGGCGGCGAAGCATCTCAGCCCTTTTCCGAAAGCAAGGACTGGAGCAGGAGGCCCCCTTCGGTCACCACCTTCGAGCCCGGGGCCAGCCCCTCCTGGATCTCCACCCGCCCGTCCCGCTCGGCCCCGGTGCGCACGGACTGGCGCCGGAAGCGCCCCGGACCCTCCTCCACGAAAACGTAGGCCCTGGGGCCGTCGGAGACCGCCGCCGCGGTAGGCACGAAGAGGGCCGGCCGCGCCGAAGCCGCCCTGAACTCCACTTCCACGTACATCTCGGCTTTGAGGAGCCTTTCGGGGTTGGGCAGGCGGCCCCGGGCCTTGAGGGTTCTCGTGGCGGGGTCCAAGGCGTCCCCCAGCACCTCCAGCCTCCCCGGAAAGCTCCGGCCCGGGAAGGCCCGGGAACGGACCACCATCTCCGAGCCGGGCCTCAGGGCGCCCACCTCCCGCTCTCCCACGTCCACCTGCACCCACAGCCGGCGCGGATCCGAAATCACCAGGAGGGGGGAGGGCGCGTCCGGGCGCACCTCCTGGCCCGGATTGAGGGCCCGCTCCACCACCACCCCCCCGATGGGGCTGCGGAGCAGGAAGCGCTGGTCCACCCCAGGGCCCTGGCCGCCGTAAAGGGCCAGGCGTCCCTCGGCCCGCTGCTGTTCCGCCTGGCTGCGCGCGTGCTCCGCCTCGGCGGCGTCCAGCTCCTTGCGGGCGGCGGCGCCCCGTTCCACCAAGGCCGCCGCCCTCGCCAGGTTCCGCTCCGAGGCCCTCAGGTCCGCCCGGGCCCGGGCCGCGTCCGACTGGGCCTGGCCGAAGTCCGGGGATTGGAGGAGGGCGAGGGGGGCCCCCGCAGGGACGCTTTGGCCCACGTCCACGAAAAGATGGCCCACCCGGCCCAGCACCGGGGAGTAGACCCGCACGGTGGCGTTCTCGTCCCAAGCCAGTCGGCCCGTGAAGCGCAAGGGCACCGCCTCTCCGGATTCCACCGGCCGGATCGAGAGGGTACCGAGGGCCGGTGCCCCCTCCGGAAACTGGATGCGTTCCCCCTCCACCCGGGGCGCGGCTTCGATCGCAGACTTGGGCTCCGTGCGGCAGCCCCCCAGGACGACGAGGAGAACGAGGAGAGCGGGATGGGGGCGCTTCATGGACGGTCCGAGGGCAGGGGGAGGTTGAGGGCCACCTTCAGGTCCACGGCGGCCGCGAGGGCCTCCCCGGAGGCCTGAGCCGCGGCGAGGTGCACCTCGTTGGCGTTGCGTTCGGCTTCCAGCAACTCCAGGTAGGAGGCCGCGCCCTTCTCGTAGGCGAAGGCCACGCTGTCCCGGACCCGATCCGCCGCCGGGACCAGTTCGGCGCGGTAGCGATCCCGCCTCCGACGGGCGGCCTCGAAGGCCGCCTCCAGGGCCGCCCTTTCGGATCGGGCCCGCGCCTCGGTCCGCGCCAGGTCGTTCTTCGCCAGGGCCTCGGAGGCCCGGGCGGACGCGATGGCCCCCCCGTTGCGGTTCCAGAGGGGCAACGTGAGGCCCACGGCGATCCCCACCGTGTTGCGCTGGTCCGGGGGCTGGTGGTCGTAGGAGAAGGAGAGGGTGAGATCCGGCACCCGCTGGGCCCGCTGGAGGGCCAGGTCGGCCCGGGCCTTTCGAAGGGCGGCCTCGGCGGCCCCCACGTCCGGGCGGCCCTCCGTGGAAGGGGCCTCCGGCCCTCCCTCCGCCAAGGGATCCAGATCCGCCAGGCCCTCCCGGGGCTCCCAGGCACCCGTCGGCCGGGCCTCCCCGGAAAGGAGGTCCACCACCACGCGGGCCTGCCGGGAGGCGGCCTCCGCCGAGGCCGCGTCGGCCTGAAAGCGCCAGGCGGCCAACTCCACCTGCGTCTTTTCCGCCAGGGAGATGTCCCCGGCCCTGTAGCGCGCCTCCGCCAGCTCCGCCGAGCGCAGGAGGGAGGCGGCGGTCCGCTCCAGCTGCCGGGCGTTCTCCCGGGCGAGGACCGCCGACACGAAGGCCTTGGTGACCGCGCCGTCCAGGGTCCGGCGCTGATCCTGAAGGCGCAGCTCGGCGGCCCTCCGGCCCTCCAGTGCCGAGTCCTGGCGGAGGCCCCGCTTGCCCCCGAGCTCAAAGAACTGGCTGAGGGAGAGGCTGGAATCGTAGCTGCGGCTCCAGTAGCCCGACCCCAGCGCCGTCCGGGTCGAACTCCCGTCCGTGGGGAAGCGGCTGGCCCCCAGGGAGAGCCCGGGGTTGGGGAATTCCCGAGCGATGAGGCGTTGGGCCTCCGCCTGCTCGGCCTCCCCCCGGGCCTGGAGGAGGTCCCAGTTCTGGGCCAGAGCCCGGCGCCGGGCCTCCGCAAGGGATAGGAAAGGAGGCTCCGCCCCCAGGCCCGCGACGCCCAGGGCCAAGGCCACTCCTTCCAACACCGATCTCCTCATCCCGACCTCCCGGACCCCGGTTCCACGCCTCGACCTCAGGGGGCCGTCACTTCCAGGACCAGGTCCGTGCTTCGCCGAGTGTCGAAGTCCGAGTCCACGACGCGCCGCTCCCGGCGCGCCACCCGGAGGCTCCCCCCCACAGCCTGGTAGTCGGAGTCCTCCTCGGTGAGGCTGGTCCGCAGGGGGAAGATCCGCCCCGGACGGCCGGCGTAGCTCTGTTCCATGTGGCTGTGAAGGGGCAGCCCTTCGCGATCGATCCAGACCTGGAGGGTCCCGGCGGAGGACTTCAGCCGCGAGGAGAGCATCGGCGGCACGCGGGGCTTGAAGGTGAAGCTCAGCAGCCGGGCAGGCCTTCCCTTCCAGGCGCTCTCGCCCTCGCTCACGAAGGCGCACTGGCGGATCCAGGAGGCGAGGGTCCGCTCCTGGTGAAGCAGGTGGCTCACGCGACCGGGATCCAGGTCCACCATGGCGTCCCGCAGGGGGGTGAGGCTCGCGGCATGGGTGTCCCGGGCGTGGGACTCGGCCTGGATGGCCTGGAGGTCCGACGAGCGCCAGCGGATCTGGAGGCCGCTCGCGCTTTCCGCGGCCTCGATCTCGAAGCGGCTTTCGCCCTGGGCGGGACGGCCCTTCTCCCCCGCCTCCTCCCGGAACCGCACGTCGATCTTCACGGGCTCCGCGGAGCGGGTTTCGATCCGGCCCAGGGCCGCGGTGAAGTCGGCCAGGCCGTCAGCCTTCAGCAGGCCGGCGACAGACAGATAGAGCAGGGCTGGGGCGAAGCGCATGGGTTCCTCGGTGCGGGCCGGAAGGGGCTGGATCCGCCCTGCGGCTGCCTCAGTCTAGAACCGCGTCTCCGCCTCCCTCGCGGCCCCACCCGGATTTTTATGGGATTTTTGCACCCCCCATCCCATCCTGACCAAAGCCGTGTTTTCCTCCCTCGCCCTTCGGACTTCCGATCCCTCCCGCCTCCGGCGCGGGGGATGGCGCCGCCGGGCCTTCCTGGCCGGCGTGGTGACGGCGGCGGTGGGGGGCTGCACCCTCCTGGCCTGGCTCCTCCATCGCAAGGTGGACCTGGCGGTGCTCATCCTGCTCTACCAGGTCACCGTGGTGCTCGTGGCCTTCCGGTGGGGACGCTACGCCTCCGCCCTTGCCACGCTGCTGGGCATTCTCGCCTTCGACTACTTCTTCGAAACCCCGGCCTTCAGCCTGGCCGTGGCGAACTGGCAGACCCTCCTGGTCTTCTCCCTCCTGCTCGCGGTCGCCCAGCTGGTGGCCGGCCTCGTAGCCCGGCTCCGGGCCAAGGCGGAGGAGGCGGAGTCCCACGCCCGCGACACCGCCGTGCTTCATACCTTCAACCTCGACCTCCAGGGCGCCTCCACCACCCCGGAGATCCTGGCCGCCGCGGAGAGCCACCTCAGGCAGGCCCTGGGCCGACCCGTCCGGGCGGCCCAGGGCCCGGATGGACAGGTCCTTCTGGGGGAGGATCCCTCCGAATCCCCCTCGGACCAGGCCCTGCTCCGGGCCTGTTCCGTCCAGGTCGGCATCGCCCTGGAGCGGGCCCGGCTGCGGGAGGAATCCGAGGCCGCGCGCCTGGAAGTGGAGGTGGAACGCAGCCGGAGCGCCCTGCTCAGCTCGGTCTCCCACGATCTCCGAACCCCCTTGGCAACCATCAACGGGGCCGCCTGCAGCCTCTCGATGGAGGCTGCTTCCCTAACGGAGGAGACCCAAAGGGACTTAGTGGGCCTCATCCTTGCGGAGTCCGAGCGCATGGCCCGCATGGTGGACAACCTGCTGAACCTCACGCGCCTGGAGGGAGGGCCATCGCGCCTGCGGATGGAATGGCAGTCCCTGGAAGAGATCACCGGGGCCGTGCTGGCGCGGCTGGAACGGAAGGTCGGACGGGGACGGGTGGAGGTGGAACTCCCCGAAGACCTCCCCCTCCTGGAGCTGGATGAGCTCCTGGTGGAGCTCCTTCTCATGAACCTGCTGGAAAACGCCTTCCGCCACGGGGGGGGATGCTCCGTCGCCCTCCGAGCCATCGTCCAGCCGGAATGGGTGGAGCTCCGGGTCGAGGACCGGGGGCCGGGCATCCCCGAGGCCGAGCGGGACCAGGTCTTCGAGAAATTCTTCAAGGGCGCCGGGGCGGCCCGGGAGGGCGCAGGCCTGGGCCTGGCCATTTCGAAGGCCATCCTGCGCGCCCATCGCGGGTGGATACGCGCGGAGGAAGGCCCGGAGGGAGGGGCCTGCGTCCGCTTCGCATTCCCCAGGACCCCGCCGCCCACGGGACCCGGGGAGGACGCATGAGCCGACCCCTCATCCTCCTGGTCGAGGACGAACCCGCCCTCCGCCGCTACCTGGCCCCCACCCTGGACCGCCAGGGCTACGGAGTGCTCGAGGCCTCCAAGGGGGCGGAGGCCATCTCCCTCGCCCGCTCCCACAACCCGGACCTCGTCCTGCTGGACCTGGGGCTGCCGGACCAGGACGGCCTCGAGGTGCTCAAGGACATCCGCAGCTGGAGCCAGATGCCCATCATGGTCCTCAGCGCCCGGGAGCAGGAGCGCCAAAAGGTCCACGCCCTCGACAACGGCGCCGACGACTACCTGACGAAGCCCTTCGGGCTCATGGAGCTGCTGGCCCGCATCCGGCTGGCCTTTCGCCATCGGGTGCAGCGGGAGGCCCCCAGCCTGACGGTGCGCACCGGCGAGCTGGTGGTGGACCTGGAGTTGCGACGGGTGCTCCTCAAGGGCCGGGAGGTGCGCCTCACACCCCTGGCCTACAAGCTGCTCGCGGCCCTGGCCCGCCAGGCGGGGAGGGTCCTGACCCACCACCAGCTCCTGAGCGAGGTATGGGGCCCTGCCCAGGCGGGTCAGACCCACTACCTGCGCATCTACATGGGTCAGCTCCGGCATCGGCTCGAAGAGGATCCCGCCCGACCCCGCTACCTCATCACGGAGCCGGGGGTGGGCTACCGCCTGGACCTCGTCTGAAGGGACTCGAGTCGGAGCCCCTCAGCGATCCACCACCAGGACGACGAAGCTGTCCGCCTTCATGGCGGGGCGAGGATGGGGCTGCTCCTTCGTCGGGGCGGGTACGGGGCCGAATTCCGCCGCCGGCAGGAAGACCCGATGGGAACGGGGATCCAGGACCAGGGTGCGGGCGCTCTTCAGGGTCGGCACCGTCGCCTCCACCTGGAAGTGGTTCGGGTCCACCTCCCGCACCACCGTGAGGCTGCCCTCCCCATTGGCGCTGTAGGCCAGGCGGCGCTCCGGGTCGTAGGCCACGCCGTCGGCCCCCGCCCCGATGGGCAGGGCCGCCACGCGGGCCCCGGAAGCGGCGTCCAGGACGACCATCGTGCGATTGGAGCAGACGGCGAAGAGGCGCTGGTTTGGCACGTCCATGGCCAGGCCCGTGGGCTCCTCCCCCGGGGCGAGGCTCCAAGTGGACAGGACCTTGGCGCCCTTGGGATCGAGGACGGCGATCGCGTTCCGGTCCTCAAGGTTCACGAAGACCCGTCCCTTCCCATCGCTGACCGCGAATTCGGGCTTTCCCCCCAAGGGCAGGGTCGCCACCTCGGCCCCCGTGGCCGGGTCGATGAAGCTCGCGTCGCCGCTGC
>CAYSXG010000011.1:0-15709 GCA_964434895.1 uncultured Solibacteraceae bacterium
AGCCGGTCACGGGGGGTCTCCGAGGCCCGGGATGCGGCATTCCAGGTGGTCCTGGCAAAGGCCCTCCCACACCACCCGGTGGCCGGTATTGAAGGCCTTCACGATGGAACCCTTGCCGCCCGCCACCAGGTCGCCGGCCAGGAAGAGGCCCGGGACGCCGCTTTCGAAGCGGTGGTCCACTTGGGGCTGCCGGCCCTCCACCTCCACCCCCGCCATCTTCAGGAAGCCTTCGGGGGTGCTGCCCCCGATGGCGTAGACCACGTGGTCGAAGGCCTCCGCGCGCCCATCCTGGAAGGCCGCCTCCACCCGGGGGGCCTCCCCCCGGTCCCGAAGGGCCGTCACGTCGGCGTTCCGCCAGACCTGCACCTGCCCCCTTTCCTCTAGGACCCCCAGAATCCGGCGGTTGATCTCGTTGGCCTTCGTGAATTCCGCCCCCCGGTAGGCCAGCACGGTGGGGTGCTCCCGGTAGAGGAATTCCGCGTACTCCAGGGCGGTGTTCCCCCCCCCGACGACGAGCACCCGGGAGCCGGGCTCCGGGGGCTGGGTGAGGTCGAAGTGCAGGTGGCCCTTGAGGCTGGGGGGAAGGGGGTAGGCGGGCTTGTTGGGCCGGCCGAAGACCCCGATGGCGATGACCACCGTGCGGCTCCGCCAGGCCTCCCCCCGGGCGTCGGTGATCTCGAAGCCCCCCTCCTCCAGGGCGCGGATGGAGGCGATCTCGGTCTCGTAGCGCAGGGGCAGGTCGTACTGGCTGATAAAGGATTCCAGCGTTTCCAGGACGGTCTCCCGGGTGCCGTCCACGATGCACACGGCCCCCTCGCAGTCCACCTCCTGGCCCAGGTACACCTTGTCCACCCGCTTGCCGGGGGTGTAGAGCTTTTCGATGGAAAAGCTGTGGCGGGGGCTCTTCTCGAGGACCAGGAGACGCTGGATGCCCGCCCGCCGGGCCTCCACCGCCGTGGCGATGCCCGCCGGCCCGGCCCCGACCACGAGCAGGTCCAAGGTTTCCGTCTCGGCGGTCATGGGGCCTCCCACCGGGTTATGATGGCTGTTCCACCTTCCATCGCCAAGGCAGGGGTTCACGAGACCCCGCGGCCGGGCATTCACGCCAACCTTCGACCTGGACTTCACGTATTCTCAATACCACATGCTGATCGACTACGCCGCCATCACCCACCCTGGACGGGTGCGCAAGAACAACGAGGACGCCTACCTCGTCAGCGGCATGGACGGCGAGGAGCCCCACGTCAACGGCCCCAGCCGTACGCCCCGCCTGTGCAAGTCGGGCCTGCTGGCGGCGGTGGCGGACGGCATGGGAGGCGCTGCGGCGGGGGAGATCGCCAGCCGCGAGGGCCTGGCGGCGGTGGCGGTCTACCTCTTCGGCCACTGGGGCTGTCTCCCGCCGGAGCAGCTGGGGGAGGCCAACCTCGTGAAGGCCCTGCACGGGGCCGCCAAGCAGGCCAGCGAGGCGGTCCTGCGCTGGTCGGACTCGGACCGCACGGCCCGGGGCATGGGCTCCACCCTCACCGCCTGCGTGGTCTGGAACGGCTACCTCTACGCGGTGCAGGTGGGGGATAGCCGAGCCTACCTCTTCCGTCGGGGGGAATTCGTGCAGCTCACCCGGGACCAGACCCTGGTGAACGAGATGGTCAGCGCCGGGGCCATCACCCCGGAGCAGGCCCGCACCCATCCCCAGCGCAACATGATCACCCAGGCCCTGGGCTGTCCCCAGCCCGTGGAGCCGGCCATGGTGAAGGTGCCCCTGCGGCGGGGGGACCGCCTCCTGCTCTGCTCCGACGGCCTCTACGGCGAGGTGGAAGACGAGCGGCTGCGCTCCATCCTGGCCTCCGCCTGGTCCCCCAAGAAGACCCTGGAGCTCATGGTGGAGGAGGCCATCAACCACGGCGCCCGGGATAACGTCACGGCCCTGCTGCTGGCCATCGACGACCTGGCCCTGCCCCTGCCTCAGCCCGGGGAGAGCCTCAAGGTCCTGGACCCCTTCCAGGCCTCCCGCGGGGCCACCGCCAGCGGGAAGATCCGGGCCCTTTTCGGAGGCAAAGGTTGAGTCTGCTCCAGGGATCCCTCACACTGCGCCGCTTCTTGGTGCTGGGCCCCGTGCCCTCGGAGGAGGACCTCCACGCCGGGCTGCGGCAGGACGTGTTCCGCCCCTTCGAGGACGGCCTGGAGGAGGAGCGCCTGGGCTGGTGCGACTGGCGCAACCCCCTGATGACGCCGCCGGATCGCGAGTGGGCCACCCACGAGCGCTACGCCCTCTTCGGCCTGCGGCTGGACACGCGCAAGGTGCCCTCGGCCCTTCTTAAGGCCCACGTGGACCTGCGGCTGCGCCAGCTCCAGGCGGAAAAGGACCTCGCCTTCATCGGGCGGGAGGCGCGGATCTCCCTGCAGGACGAGGTGAAGGCCGAGCTGCTGCGGAAGGTGCTGCCGACCCCCAAGGTGGCGGAGGTGGCCTGGGACCTCAAGGGCGGCCTGCTGTGGACCACCGCCTCCAGCAGCCGCATACAGGGGGCCCTGGTGGGGCTCTTCGTGAAGTCCTTCGGCCTGGAGCTCCAGCCCCTGGCCCCCCTGCTGCTGGCGGGAAGGCTGGCGCCGGAGCTGCCCGTGGAGGCCCTGATGGCCCTGGACCCCCTCGACCTCGAAATGGAAGAAGCGTAGCGGATGAAACCTCTCGAACTCATCGAACAAGGTCGTTTCCTGGGCGAGGAGTTCCTCGTCTGGCTGTGGATGCGCGGGCTCCGGGAGGGCGGCACCAGCGGGGTCGAGGGGGACCTCTCCTCCTGCTTCGTGGAGGACGCCGTGATCCTCCAGACCGAGCGCGGCGACGTGAAGGAGCTCAGCCTGCGCAAGGGCAGCCCCGCCGAGAGCCGCGCGGCCGGCGGCGCCCTGAGCCGCGGCATGAGGCCCTCCAAGGCCAAGCTGCGCATCATCTCCGGGGACATGGACTGGGTCTTCAGCCTCAGCGCCGCGACCCTCGACCTGAGCACCATCAGCCTGCCCCCCGTGAGCAGCAAGGACCCCATGGGTCGGCTGGCGGACCGCCTCTTCCTCCTGGAGGAGGGCACCGCGCATTTGGAGCGGCGCTTCGCCTCCTTCCTCCACCTCCGTTCCTCGGACCCCGAGGCCCTGCAGGAGGACCTGCGCGGGTGGATCCGGGCCTCCCTGGCGGGCCAGATCGGCGAGCCGGACGAGGTGCCATGGGAGGGCTGAGGCCCAAGGAGGGCCGGTGAGGGCGGCCCTCGCGGCGATCCCCCTCGCGGCCGCCCTCCTCGGGGCGGCGGATCCCGCTCCGGCGGAGGTGCGGGGCGCCCTGCCGGGAGGGGAGCGGGCCCGGCTCCGCCTCGTGTTCAAGAAGGGCCTCCAAGTGGAGGCGGCCCCCCTGCCCAGGGGCTTCCTGGCCCGGCCCCACCCCGGGGAGTGGGCCTCCTTCGAGGACCTCGACGCCGACGGCAAGCGCTGGGCCCTGCAGACGCTCTTCCCCAAGGACGAGTGGCGCCGGGAGGAGGTGCGCCACCGCGTCCGCTGGCCGGAGCTGGAGTCCGTGTGGCTCATGAGCTCCCTCTTCATGGGCCACGGCCAGCACTACGACAAGCTCCTGGCCCTCAATCCCGGGAACCCCGAAAAGCTGCGCTCCGGCGACGTCTGGCGCATCCCTCGGGAGCAGCTCTCCGCGGAGCTGGGGGGGAGGGGCGGTGCGGTCCCGGACCGCAGCCAGCCCGAGGACGAGCTGGACGACGAGGCCCGGGTGGCGGCCTACCGCGCCCTCCTGGGCTACGAAGGGGAGGGAGGCGAGCGGGTGGCCGTCTACCGCCTCCGCAAGGGGGAGGCCCTCTACTCCTCCGTGGTCATGCGCTACACGGACCGGGTGGACCCCAAGGACGTGAACGAGCTGGCCGCGGAGATCGCCCGCCTCAACGGCATCGAGGACGTGAAGAGCATCCCGCCCGGCACCCTCATCCGCGTCCCCGTCCGGCACCTGGCGGACCCCTTCCAGGAAGAGGGCAGCGCCCGGCTCGCGGAGGAGCGCGAGCTGAGGGCGGAGGTGCGCCGCACCTCGCGGGTGGACGCGGGTCCGCGCCTCGCGGGGGTGCGCATCGTGCTGGACGCCGGGCACGGCGGCGTCGACAAGGGAGCCATGGCCAACGGCGTTTGGGAATCCGACTTCGTCTACGACATCTCCATGCGCGTGAAGCGGCTCCTGGAGCTGGACACCGAGGCGGACGTCAGCTCCACCATCCGCTACCCCGGCCTCGGAGCAAAGATCCGCGACGGCATCCGCACCCCCAGCCGATCCGCGGAGATCCTCACCACGCCTCCCTTCGCCAACGACGGCGAGTCCCCCAACGCCAACAGCGTCCACCTGCGCTGGGTGCTGGCCAATGACCAGTTCGCGGCCTTCGGGAGGAAGGGCGACCTCCAGAAGACGCTCTTCCTGAGCTTCCACGCGGACAGCCTGCACCCCAGCGCCCGGGGCACCATGGTCTACGTGCCCGGGGCCGCCAACGTGCCCGCCTCCTTCTCCTTGGGGGCCCGGCGGGGCGCCGCGGTGAAGGAGATGAAGGCGGGCAGCCGCGTGGCCTTCAGCCCCCGCCAGAAGCTCCAGGGGGAGGCCCGCAGCCGCCTCTTCGCCGAGTCCATGCTGAAGGCGCTGCAGACGGGCGGGCTGCCGGTGCACGGGAACCGCCCCATCCGCAACGTGATCCACCGGGAGGGGAAGAACTTCGTGCCGGCGGTGATCCGCCACACCATCGCCTCCACCAAGGTGCTGGTGGAGGTGGCCAACCTCACCAACGACGAGGACGCCGCCAACCTCCAGGATCCGCGCTTCCGCGAGGGCTACGCCGAGGCGGTGGTGAAGGCCATCCGCGCCTACTTCAGGCGGTAGGCTTGAGGGCCTTCCGGGCCGCCAGCACCTTGGCGAGGGCCTCCTCGGAGGTGGCGCCCAGGGCCGTGAGGTGTCCCATCTTGCGCCCCTTGCGGGCCTCGGTCTTGCCGTAGAGGTGCAGTTTCACCTCCCGGTGGTCCAGCAGGCGCTCCCAGGCCGGTTCCCCCTTGGAGGGCCACAGGTCCACCAGGAGGTTGGCCATGGCCGCGGGCCGGAGGAGGGAGGTGTCCCCCAGGGGGAGGCCGCAGACCGAGCGCACCTGCTGCTCGAACTGGCTGGTGAGGCAGGCGTCGATGGTGGCGTGGCCGGAGTTGTGGGGCCGGGGGGCCAGCTCGTTCACCAGCAGCTCCCCGCCGGGCTTGAGGAAGAACTCCACGGTGAGCATGCCCACCACGCCGAGGGCCTCGGCGATGCCCGTGGCCATCCGCTGGGCCCGGGCCGCCACCTCCGGGGGGATGCGCGCGGGGAAGAGGGTGGTGTCCAGGATGTGGTGGGCGTGGGAATTCTCGGCCACGGGCCACACCGACGTCTCGCCGCCGGCGGAGCGGGCGCAGATCACGCTGCACTCCAGCTCGAAGGGGACCCAGGCCTCCAGGATGCCCTGGGTCCCTCCGAGGCCCGCGAAGGCGGCTGCGAGATCCGCGCCCTTCGCGAGCTTCTGCTGCCCCTTGCCGTCATAGCCGAAGCTGGCGGTCTTCAGCACCGCCGGGAAACCCAGTTCCTCCAAGCCCCGGCGGAGGTCCTCCTGGCTGTCGATGGCCCGGAAGGGGGTCACGGGGAAGCCGTACTCCTCCAGGAAGCGTTTTTCCCGCAGCCGGTGCTGGACGGTGTGGAGCACCAGGGCGCCGGGGTGCATGGGACAGATGGAGGCCACCGCCTCGAGGGTGGCGCTGGGGATGTTCTCGAATTCCACGGTCATCACGTCCACCCCCCGGGCGAGGGCCTGGGCGGCGTAGACGTCGTTGTAGTGGGCCCGCACCTCCAGGTCGGCCACCTGGCCCGCGGGGCAGTCGTGGCCCGGGTCCAGGGCGTGCACCCGGTAGCCGAGGTTCCGGGCGGCCAGGGTGAACATGCGGCCCAGCTGGCCGCCGCCGAGCAGGCCCAGGGTGGCGCCGGGACGAATGGGGGCAGGGGGCATGGGGACCTCGAAAGGTTCATGTTCGCACGGGGCGTAGTCCGAGGGATTGGTGGAAAATGGTGCCCATGCTCGTCTTCGCCCGCGTCAACCACATCGGCTGGGTCCATCTCTGGCTCACCCGCCAGGCCTTCGAGGACTGCGAGCCTTCGGCCCACTTCCTCAACGGCAAGTCCGATCCCCGTTGGGTCGAGGCCCCGCTGAGCGCGGCCCAGCGCGCGGCCCTGGCGGAGGGGGAGCTGGTGGAGATCGAGGATCCGGGCTACTTCCGGGAGGAGGAGGGCTGATCATTCCTCCTCGTCGGCGGCCTCGGCTTCGTGGGCGGGGCCTTCCACGGACTGGAAGAGGGCCAGGAGGGTCCCGGCGTACCAGACCATGAGGAGGTTGCTGAGGGCATCGACGCCCCAGTAGGAAGGCAGGCGGAAGCGGGCAAGGCGGGTCAGGGGGGCCCCCGGGCCTGGGAAGTGCACGGCCCCCCCGACGGCGGGGATCTGGGTGAAGAGGAAGGCCCCCACCGCCACGAAGATCACGCGCGGGCCGTGGAGGGCCATGATGTGCAGGCTGCCGCGCAGGGCCCGCCGGAGCGGGAAGCCGCGGAGGAGGACCAGGCTCGGCGCCCATCCGAAGGCCGCCAGGATCATCAGGCCCGGGACCACCAGCATCAGCAGCCCGAGCCCCACGCCCAGCCCCACCAGCACCTTGGCGCCCACCATGGGGAGCCAGCGGGCCTCGAAGGTGTCGACCCAGGCGTCGGCGGTGTTTGAGGGATGGGCCCCGGTGGAGGCGTCCACCCGCAGCACGAAGCGGGGAAGGGCGTAGAGGGCCAGGGGCAGGGTGGTCACGAAGGTGAGGGCCGTCTCCACCCCGAGGTTGTCCGGGAGCCCCGTCCTCGCCTCGATCCAGGGGCCGAGGGCTCCCAGCAGGGTGCCCAGGAGCACGAGGGCGGCGAACCAGCCCGGGAAGGCGAGCAACCAGGAGGTCCCCCGGCGAAAACATCGAAAAAGTTCGGACAGCATCCTTGAAGGGTAACGCGGCGCTATCATCGCCAGGATGTCCACCGAATCCCCCTGCCTCCTCGTGGCGAGCCCGCTTCTGCTCGATCCCAATTTCATCCACTCCGTGGTGCTCGTGGTGGAGCACGACGAGGACGGCGCCCTGGGCATCATCCTCAACCGCCCGCTGCCCCTCACCCTCGAGCAGATCTGCCGGGAGAGCAACATGATCTACAGCGGCCCGGAGGAGGCCACGGCCTGGCGGGGAGGGCCCGTGGACCCCCAGCGGGGCATCATCCTGGTGAAGGGGGGCCTCCCGGGAGATGACGACACGGTGCTGGACTTCACGCACTTCGTGAGCCACCGCAAGGACCTGCTGGAGGAGCTCATGGCCGACCCCGAGGCCCACTACCGCCTCTTCCTCGGCTACGCGGGCTGGGGCCCCGGGCAGCTGGACATGGAGCTGGACCAGGACGCCTGGACCCGCAAGCCCCTGAACCCCAACTGGCTCATGCACCCCGACCCCTCGGGCCTCCGGTCCGTGGCCGTGCAGGAAGGCTGATGGGGACGCGCCTTCGCCTGGCCTACGACCCCGAGGAGGCCCTGAGGGCCCCGAGGAAGGACCCCCTCCTCCGGCCCCTGATCCGCCGGGTGGGGCCCTGCAACCTGGCCCTCCGCCCCAACCACAGCCCCTTCGAGGCCTTGGCGGAGTCCATCGTCTACCAGCAGCTCAACGGCCGGGTGGCGGCCACCATCTGGGGCCGCTTCAAGGGGCTCTTCGAGTCCCCCCACCTCCGCCCCGAGGACGTGCTGGGGGCCGGGGATCCCCTGCTGCGCAGCGCCGGCCTCAGCGCCGCCAAGGCGCTGGCGGTGCGGGACCTGGCCGAGAAGGCCGCCGCCGGCTCGATCCCGGCCTGGGCGGGCCTGAGGAAGCTGGAGGACGAGGCCATCATCGAGCGCTTCACCGCCGTGCGGGGCATCGGCCGCTGGACGGTGGAGATGCTGCTGATCTTCCGCCTGGGCCGTCCGGACGTGTGGCCCGTGGACGACTTCGCCGTCCGCAAGGCCTACGGCCTCCTCCTGGGCATCGACAAGCCCCAGCCGCGGGAGATGCGCGAACGCGCCGAGGCCTGGCGCCCCTACCGCAGCGTGGTGGCCTGGTACCTGTGGCGCAGCCTGGAGCCCTAGAAGGCCGCCTCCAGGTCCACCTCGCCCTCGACCCCCACCTGGTAGGCGCTGACGCGGCGCTCGAAGAAGTTGGCCACCTCCTGTACGTCCTGGAGGTCCATGAAGGGGAAGGGGTTTTTCGCGTGGAAGCGGGGCGGGAGGCGCAGCTGGCGGAGGCGCTGGTCCGCCACGAACTCCAGGTAGGTCCGCACGTCCCCGAGGGAGAGGCCCGCGACGCCGTGCTGGAGCAGGTCCTCGGCGAAGTGGGTCTCCGCGTCCACGGCCTCGACGATCATGCGGGTGACGCGCTCGCCGAAGGGCCCGTCGAAGAGGGCGGGCTCCTCCGCGCGGACCTGCTCCACCGCGGCCAGGGCGAAGGCCATGTGCAGGCTCTCGTCCCGGAACACCCAGTTGGTGCCCGCCGCCAGGCCGTGCAGCAGCCCCCGGGAGCGGAGGAAGAAGACGTAGGCGAAGGCCCCGAAGAAGAAGAGCCCCTCGATGCAGGTGGCGAAGCAGATCAGATTCAGGAGGAACTGCTGGCGCCCCTCCGGGCCGTCCAGCCGGCCGAGGTCGTGGATGGAGTCGATCCAGCGCTGGCAGAAGCGGGCCTTGTGGGCGATGGAGGGGATCTCCTCCACGGCCCGGAAGGCCCGCTCCCGCTCCCGCAGGTCCGGCAGGTAGGTGTCCAGCAGCGTGAGGTAGAACTGCACGTGCAGCGCCTCCTCGAAGAGCTGCCGGCTGAGGAAGAGCCGGGCCTCCGGCGCGTTCAGGTGCTTGTACAGGTTCAGCACCAGGTTGTTGGCGACGATGCTGTCCCCTGTGGCGAAGAAGGCCACCAGGCGCCGGACGAGGTGGCGCTCCGCGGGCCCCATGCGGGCCCGCAGGTCCTCCAGGTCCGTGGAGAAGTCCACCTCCTCCACGGTCCAGGTGTTCTTGATGGCGGCCTTGTACATGTCGTAGAAGGCCGGGTAGCGCATGGGGCGCAGGGTGAGGTCGAAGCCGGGATCGAGCAGGCGGGAGGTCATCGCGGGCTCCTAGAGGGGAAACCACAGAAAAGGAAAATGGAGGAAGTTAAACCACAGATTTCGCAGTTCACGCGGATGTCAAAAATCTTCATCTGCGCCATCTGCGGAATCTGCGGTTTCAAAAAAAGTCACTGGCAGGCCTCGCAGGATTCGGGGTTCTCCA
Organism: uncultured Solibacteraceae bacterium; assembly: GCA_964434895.1. Classification (GTDB taxonomy): domain Bacteria; phylum Acidobacteriota; class Holophagae; order Holophagales; family Holophagaceae; genus CAYSXG01. The sequence goes on from CAYSXG010000011.1 coordinate 9,380, forward strand.
GGGAGCAGGCCAGGGCCCGCGCCTCGGCCACGGGCACGGTGGCCTTGGCGATGCGCGTGGCCGGGCGGCTCCGCAAGTAGTAGGTGGTCTTGAGGCCCCGCTTCCACGCGTGGAAGTACATGGAGCTGAGCTTGCCGATGGCGGGGTTCTCCACGAAGAGGTTGAGGCTCTGGCTCTGGTCCACGTAGGGCATGCGTTCGGCGGCGAGGTCGATGAGGGCGCGCATGGGCAGCTCCCAGGCGGTGCGGTAGAGGGCCTGCAGCCGCTCCGGGACGCCCTCCATCCCCTGGACGCTGCCCTCGGACACCTTTAGCCGGGCCCGCAGTTCCTCGGTCCAGAGGCCCAGCTCCTGCAGGTCCCGCACCAGGTGGCGGTTCACCTGGAGGAAGTCCCCGGAGAGGGTCTCCCGCTTGAAGAGGTTGGAGACCTGGGGCTCGATGCATTCGTAGCAGCCCGCGATGCTGGCGATGGTGGCGGTGGGGGCGACGGCCACCAGGAGGCTGTTGCGCAGGCCGTGCTGCCGGATCCGCGCCCGCAGCCCCTCCCAGCGCTCGGAAGGGGCGATCCCGAAGGCCTCGAAGTGGAAGCGCCCCCGGGCCGTCCAGGTGGATTCGTAGGCGGGGTGGGCCCCCCACCGCTCCGCCAGGCCGCAGGAGGCCGAGAGGGCGTGGAAGTAGACCTCCTCGGAGATGCGGGTGGAAAGCTCCCGGGCCTCCTCGGAATCGAAGGGCAGGCCCAGCTGGAAGAAGAGGTCCTGGAGGCCCATGAGGCCCAGGCCCACGGGGCGCCACCTCGCGTTGGAGGCCTGGGTCTGGGGCACGGGATAGAGGTTCAGGTCGATGACCCGGTCCAGGCTCGGGATCACGCGGGCCACGGTCTCCCCCAGCTTGGCGAAGTCGAAGGCCCCGTCCCGCACGTGGTTGGCGAGGTTGATGGAACCCAGGTTGCAGACGGCGGTCTCCTCCCCGGAGCTGAGTTCCAGGATCTCCGTGCAGAGGTTGGAGAGGTGGACGGTGCCGCCGGCGGCGGCCTGGTTGCAGGCGCGGTTGGCGGCGTCCTTGAAGCACATCCATCCGTTGCCGGTCTGGGCGAGGGCCCTCATCATGCGGGCATAGAGGTCCCGGGCCTTCACCTGCCTGTCGAAGCGCCCCTCGGCCTCCGCGGCTTCATAGGCCCGATCGAAGGCCTCGCCCCAGAGGTCCGGCAGCTCCGGGACGGCCTTGGGGTCGAAGAGGGACCAGGTGCCGTCGGCCTCCACCCGCCTCATGAAGAGGTCCGGGATCCAGTTGGCCAGGTTCAGGTTGTGGGTGCGCTGCGCCTCGTCGCCGGTGTTCTCGCGCAGCTCGAGGAAGGCCTCGATGTCCGCGTGCCAGGGCTCCAGGTAGACGCAGGCGGCCCCCTTGCGCTTGCCGCCCTGGTTGACCGCCGCCACGCTGGCGTCCAGGGTCTTCAGCCAGGGCACGATGCCGTTGGAGTGGCCGTTGGTGCCGCGGATGAGGGAGCCCCGGGAGCGCACGCGGTGGAAGGCCAGGCCGATGCCCCCGCTCCACTTGGAGAGCATCGCCACCTCCTTGTAGCGGTCGTAGATGGAGGCCAGGTCGTCCTCGGGCGAATCCAGCAGGAAGCAGGAGCTGAGCTGCTCGCGCCGGGTGCCGGCGTTGAAGAGGGTGGGGGAGCTGGGGAGGTAGTCGAGGCTCGAGAAGAGCTCGTAGAGGCCCAGGGCCTCGGCGGGGCTGGGGCTGAGGGCGCAGGCGATGCGGAGGAAGAAGTGCTGGGGCGTCTCCAGGACGGCGCGGGTGTCGGGGTGCTTGAGCAGGTAGCGGTCGTAGAGGGTTCGCAGGCCGAAGTACTCGAAGCCCCGCGTGCGCTCCGGGAGCGCCGCGTCGTCGAGCTTGCGGCGGTGGGCCTCCACGAAGGCCATCAGACGGTCGTTGACGAGGCCCAGGGCGTGGCCCGCCCCCACGCTCTGGCTGAAGCTGTGGATGCCCTGGTTCTCCACCTCCTTGTCGATGACCGTGGCCAGCAGCCGCGCCGCCAGCCGGCTGTACTGGGGCTCCTCCGCCGTGAGGCCCGCCGCGGTCTGGATGCTCAGCTGGTCCAGCTCGGCGGTGCCGGCCCCGTCGTAGAGGCCGCTGATGGTCTTGGTGGCCACCCGGATCGCGTCCACGCGGTCGAGGCCGTCGCAGCAGCGGCCCACGGCGCGCACGATCTTGCCCAGGTCCACGGTCTCCAGGCTGCCGTTCCGCTTGCGGACCTTCATGGTCGTGGGGGCAAGACTCCGTCCGGAGGCCGGGGCCTCCCGTTCGAGAAGGGCGTCCATGGATGGGCTCCAGGTGTCGGGGACCGCGGGTCCCGGGATGATGGGGCTGGACGAAACCGAAACCGGCTTCGCTGCGGACGCCTTCCCTCGAAGCGGCGCGCACCCCCGGAAGGGGGATCCAAGGCAGGTCTTCGGACTGATGGGCGCTCTGGCGAGCCAGCTTCCTCGGATTCCGCTTCCCGGCCCGCGCGGGGCCAGTGCCACTCGAATCCTCGTTCCCAAATACCGCTGCGGGGCAGTCCCGGATTCGCACCGGGTTCCCTTTTCAGGACCCGCCGAAGCGGATCCACCTGGGATGAACCACAGGATGTAGGGGTGGATCTCGGGTGTCAATACCAAATGTAGGCGCGGGCCGGGACCGGACTTGGACTACACTGGAGCCGTGGATCATGGCGTCGCTGCTTCACGGCAGAGGAAAGTCCGGACTCCAGACAAATTCCGTCCCGCGGGACGGAGGGGGCAGTGGGCCAGCTAACGGCTGGGCGGGGCGACCCGACGGAAAGTGCAACAGAGAGCAGACCGCCGATGGCCGCCGGGTGGTGACACCGGGCGGATCAGGTAAGGGTGAAAGGGTGGGGTAAGAGCCCACCGCCGGACTGGCAACAGGACGGGCAGGGCAAACCCCCCACGGAGCAAGACCAAATAGGCCGGCGCATCCCTTCGGGGACTAGATTGGCCCGATCGAGCCGGCGGGTAGGTCGCTAGAGAAGGTGGGTGACCACCTCCCCAGAGGAATGACGCCACGCGACAGAATCCGGCTTACCGATCCACCTGCGGCCCTCCTCGAGGGCCGCAGCCGCGTCCGGGGCCCTTCCCAATCCGTCGGATCCGTGTTCAGCTGATGCCTTCTCCTTGCGAGTAGGCCTCTGATCAAGACGATTGAGCTGGCCGTCCGGGTGCCGGACGTCCCCTGAACCCACGGCGGGTGGGACGCTGTCCGCCCGCGCTTTCTTCTTCTTGATGCATGACCCGGCGGGCCCACCCGCCGTTCCGGAGATCCCATGTCCTTCGATCTGAACGCGCTCTCCCGGCGCCTCGAAGGGGCCCAGGCCCTTCAAAACGAACAGTTCAACCGCGCCTCCGGCGGCCTGAGCCGCCCCCTGGGCGGCGGCTTCGCCCACTTCCGGGGGGAGGGCCATCCCCTCAACCAGGCCCTCGGCCTCGTGGACCCCGTCGCCGAGGCCGAATTGGCCGAAGCCGAGGCCTTCCTCGGCCTCGGCGGCCATCCGGTGGTGCTCGAATTGAGCCCGGCGGCGGACCCCGCCCTCTGGCCCCTCCTGGCAGCCCGCGGCTACCGCCTCCATCAGTTCCAGCAGCTGCTGGCGAGGCCCCTGCCGGCCCCGGAGCCCCTCCCCGCCCCCTTCGAGATCCGCGTCATCGGCGACGAGGAGTCCGAGCTCATGGCCCGCGTCGTCTTCGCGGGCTTCACGGGACGCGACGACTGGGAGGGCCTCGACGTGCCCTTTTCGACTCCCTCGGGGGTGTCGGGAAGCTGGCGCTTCCTGGCCCTCGTGGACGGCGAGCCCGCCGGCGGGGCCACGCTGGGGGTCTTCGACGGGGTGTCCCTCCTGAGCGGGGACGCAGTCCTGCCCCGCTTCCGGGGCCGGGGCCTGCAGAAGGCCCTCATCGCTGCCCGGCTCCGCCTCGCCGCGGAGGCCGGGGCGGAATGGGCCTGCGCCAGCACCCTGCCCTCGACCCCCAGCCAGCGGGCCTACGAGGCCTGCGGCTTCCGCGTGATGTACCCCAAGGTCGAAATGGCGAAGTGAGCGATTCGCCCCCCGGAGGGCGGTCGGCAGGCAAGCGCCGGGGTGTGGTTCCATGGACCATGCCCCGATCCGCGCCCCTCCTCGCGCCCAAGCGCGCGGCCCTCCTCGTCACGGCCCTGGCCTTCCACGTGGACATGCTCCTCTACTACCTGCTGGTGCCCCTGTTGCCCCGCTACGCCGCGGAGCTGCACCTGGGCCAGATGCGGGTGGGGATCCTCTTCGGCAGCTACGCGGTGGCCCTCTTCCTGGCCACGCTGCCCGTGGGCCGGATGGTGGACCGCGTGGGGCGGCGGGCGCCCATGCTGTGGGGGCTGCTGGGCCTCGGGAGCACCACGCTGCTCTTCGCCCTCTCCCGGAACTACTGGATGCTGCTGCTGGCCCGCAGCCTCCAGGGGGTCGCGGGGGCCTTCACCTGGTTGCCGGGCATGGCCCTCCTGGCGGACCACTTCCCCTCGGAGGAGCGGGGAAGGGCCATGGGCACGGCCTTCGCCGCCGCCAACCTCGGCGTCCTCGTGGGGCCCTCCCTTTCGGGTTTCCTGGACTTTCGCGTGGGCCCCTGGGCCCCCTACGCCGTGGGCATCGCGCTCGTGGCCCTGGACGCGGCGGGGCGCTTCTTCCTGCTGCCGGAGGCCCCGGCCCGCCGGGAGGAGCGCCTCCCCCTCCGCCAGCTGGTGGGGAACCCGGTGGTGCGCCTCTTCGCCGGGGCCATGGTGCTGGGCTCGGGCCTCTGGGCCCTGCTGGAATCCACCCTGCCCCTGGACCTGGACCGCCGCTTCGGGGCCTCCGCCCCCCTCATCGGCCTCTGCTTCACCGCCGCGGCCCTCGCCCACACCCTCTCCTCCCCCTGGATGGGGCGCCTTTCGGACCGCGTGGGGCGGGTGAGGGTCCTGCGGGCGGGCCTGGTCCTGGTGGCCCTGGCCCTGCCCCTGCCCGCCCTCATGCCGAACCCGTGGGGCGTGGGGGCCTCGATGCTGGCCCTCGGGGCCATCGCGAGCTTCCTCATGAGTCCCTGCAGCCCCGCCATCGCCGACCAGATCGAGGGCATGGACAGCCGCGCCTTCGCCAGCGGATTCGCGGTGCTGAACCTCGCCTACTCCGTGGGGATGATGGTCGGGCCCTACGCGGGCAGCGCCCTGGTCACCCTGCTGGGGCTGCCCCTGGCCCTGGCCTGCTGCGCCGCGGGCTTCGGGAGCTACCTCCTGGCCACCCGGGGGATCCGGGCCTGATCAGCGCCTCAGGGCCCGGTAGATCCCGCGCTCGGCCCCCGCTCGCCAGGGCCCGCCCTCGGGGCCGCCGAAGGCATTCTCCCCCCCGAAGCCCGCGCCTTCCAGGGCATCCCAGGCCTCGTCGTGCGTGGGGATCCAGATGTCGTGCCGGAAACGCTCCTCCCCGACGATGCGCTCGGTCCAGATGCGGCGCCCGTCGGGGCTCCAGCGCACCCGTTCCCGGTAGCCCAGGCGGGGCAGGTCCGTCCATCCGGTCCCCGTCGCCCGGGCGGCCTCCTGGAGGAAGGCGCGCCCCGCGAGGTCCAGCAGCAGCGTGCCCCCGGGCCTCAGGACCCGGGCGAACTCCGAGAGCTGGCGCAGGTTCTCCTCGGGGGTGGCGAAGTAGCCCCAGGAGGTGAAGGCGCAAAGGACGCCGTCGGCGCAGGCGTCCCGGAAGGGGAGGGCGCGGAGGTCCAGGCGGGCCAGGGGCGCGGGGTGCTCCCGACGGTGACGCCGGAGGTTCAGGGGGCTCAGGTCCCCTCCGAGAACGGCGTAGCCGCGTTCATTCAGGGCCGGATGGAGCCGGCCCCAGCCGCAGGGCAGGTCCAGCACGAGGCTCCCGGGGGGCAGGCCCAGGAGGGTGGCCAGGGCCGGTCCCTCCTGGGCCGCGTCCTCCTCCTTGTCGCGGTAGACGTGGAAGTAGGCCGGGTGGTCGAAGTCGCGCACGAACCAGTCCATGGAGGGAGTGTGTCAGACTGGGATACCTCCTGAGGTGATGCATGCGCCGTCTCCGCGCCCTTCTCGCCGCCGCCCTGGTCCTTCCCCTGGGCGCCCAGGCCGTCCCTCCTACCGGCTGGCATCACCTGCGCCTCCCCGCCTCCTGCTTCGCGGCCCACCGGGCCCGGCTGTTGGCGAAGCTGAAGAGCCTGGGGTCGGGCACCCTGGCGATCATCAAGTCCATGCCCGAGCAGCATCGGAACGGGGACGGCGACCACGCCTACCGGCAGGATTCGGGCTTCTACTACCTCACGGGGGTGGA
>CAYSXG010000012.1:0-2812 GCA_964434895.1 uncultured Solibacteraceae bacterium
GTGAGTCGGTCCCCGAAGGTGCGAAGCGATCTGCCGATACCTGGCGTTAAGAACTTGGATCGAAGAGTGCGTCTGGTGCCGGATTTGCGCGAAGTGTGGAGCTACATCAATCCGTACATGCTATACGGCCGGCATATGGGTTTTCGCGGAAATTTCGAAAAGCTGCTGGGGGAGCGCGATGCAAAAGCTGTGGAGTTGTTTGAAAGCATGGAGGAGGTGGCCGGCGTTGCCAAGCTCACCCGGGTACTGCGTCAGGAAACCGCGGGGATGCGCCTGCTCCACAGCCGCGTGTGCCAAGCGTGGGAGCCCGATCTCACCCTCGATAACCACGCGACCAACGGCTCGGTCCACCGCTTTTCCATGACCTACGACATCCCGCACACCGTGGAGAGCGGGCGGAGGGAGCCCATCGAGTACATGCGCCGGGCCCTGCTGCCTCCCGTCACGGCGGCGCTCAAGGCGAACCACGGCCTGGACGCGGGCTGGTACGGCAATTTCGTGGAGGACGAGCGGATCCTGGACCAGGACGGCGAGGCGGACCCGGCCTCCGCCGTGCGGGAGGGCTGGATGACCTATCCCCACCATCCGCGCTTCGGCAGCAACTACCGCGGCCTGACCAATCGCATGGACCTGTTGCTGGAGTGCTACTCCTACATCCCGTTCGAAGCGCGCGTGCGCACGGCCTACGCCTTCATGGCCGAGACCCTGCGCTTCGTGGCCGCCCACTGCGACGAGGTCGTCCAGACCGTGGCCTCCAGCCGCCTGCCTCCGGAGCGGGTGGCGGTGCGCTACGGCCTGAAGGCCTTCGAGGCGCCGGTGGAAATCCTCACCCGCACTCCGCGCACCCTCGAGGGCGCGCCCTCCTCCCTCACGCTGCCCTACTTCGGGCGCTTCGAGGGCACCACGGTGGTGCAGCGCCCCGCGGCCTACCTGGTGCCGGGATCCGCCATCCCGGCGCTGCGGGGCCACGGCCTGATGGTGGAGGCGGCGGAGGGGACCTTTGATGTGGCCGTGCCCGTGGTCGAGCATCTGGGCGCCGAAGGGGGCCGCATGATCCTGGAGGCCGCTCGGGTCGGTGAGATGGGCGTCACTTGGCGCAAGGGTCCCCGCGCGGCGGAAGCGGGCATGGGTCTCGTGCGCACGGACCAGCCCATGGGCGCCATCGCCGTCTACCTCTGCGAACCCGAAAGCGACGACGGCGCTGTGGAGAACGGCCTGCTGCCGGTGCCGAAGGTGGGCGACGAGCTGGGCATTTGGAGGGTGGAAGGGTTCTGAGCTTCCCGTCTCCCCCCTTCCGCACCACAATGGCCCATGGCCTGGTCCCTCACCGTCGCTGCCGTCATTGAACGCCAGGGGCGCTTCCTGGTGGTGGAGGAGCGGGATTGGGAGGGCCCCCAGGTCCTCAACCAGCCCGCGGGCCACGTGGAGCCCGGCGAGCCCCTGCTGGACGCGGTGGTCCGGGAGACTTGGGAGGAGACGGGCCTGGCCTTCACGCCGGAATGCCTGGTGGGGGTCTACCAGCTCAGGGCCGCCAACGGGGCGGACTACGTCCGGGTCTGCTTCGCGGGGACGGTGCCCGAGGGGGCCGTGGCCCGGCCCATGGACGTGGAGATCCTGGCCTGCCACTGGCTCGGCCGGGAGGAGATCGCCGCGCGGCCCCGGCGGTCGGGCCTGGTGCTGGCCTGCCTCGACGACTACCTGGGGGGCCAAAGGCTGCCCCTTTCCGCCGCCGCGCGCTTCAGCGTCGAGAGGGCCGGCGGGGATTGACGGAATGTCAGGCGAAGGACCTTCCCCCTTGAGCCGGGGTGCGGGGGAGCGGAGCATGGGCGGGTAGCCCGGAGCCCCCATGTCCCCCGCCGAGCGTGAAGCCTTCCTCGCCCGCTACGAAGCCGGGCCGGCCCTGCTGCGCCGGGCCTGGTCCGAGGTGCCCGTCGAGGCCCGCCACTGGCGGCCGGCGGAAGGGAAATGGTCCGCCCATGAAGTCGTGGTCCACTGCGCGGATTCGGAGACTTACGGCGCCACGCGCATCCGCCTGGTGCTGGCGGAACCGGAGCCCCTCATCGTGGGCTACGACGAGAACGTCTGGGCCCGCACCTTCGACTACCACGCCCAGGACGTGGAGCTGGCCTTCCGAGCCATCGAGGCGGTGCGCGCCCACACCCTCGCCACCCTGCGCCGCCTGCCGGATTCCGCCTGGGGCAAGGTGGGCCGCCACACCCAGAGCGGTCCCTACACGGACGGGGACTGGCTGCGCATCTATGCCGAGCACCTGGAGGTGCACGCCGCGCAGATCCGGCGGAACCTGGCCGCGTGGGAGGCCGCGCGGGCCTGAGGTCCAGGAGCCGGGATCAGCCTTTCATTTGGGCCAGCGCTCCCTGGATGTCCGCGCTGCCCCAGTGCTCCACGTACTGCCCATCCTGGATCCGGACGATGTCCGTGACGAGGATCGAGACGTGCTTGCCGGTCGCCGCTTGGCCGAAAAAGGTTCCGGAATGCCGGCCGTGGATCGTTTTTCGAGTCGCGACCTTTCCGTCCTCCTCGATCTGGTCATGGATCTCCACCCGAATATCGGTGAAGGCCTGGTGCAGGACATTCACGAAAAAGGCCGCGAACCCCGCCGCGTCGTTGGGGGTCCCAGGCGGAGCGGATCGGTTCACGAAGGCCGGAGACACCAGGCCAGGAAAAAGCGCCATGATTTTATGGGCGACGATCTCCTCGTTGAATTGACGGATGATGCGCTTGTTCTCGCTCATGGGGCCCCATTGCGCGTGGAGAAGGCCATCGATGGATCCGTTGGAAGAAGAGAGGCCGC
>CAYSXG010000012.1:2822-15672 GCA_964434895.1 uncultured Solibacteraceae bacterium
GGGGGCGGAAATCGGGGCCCCTCGTTTCGAATACGTCGCGCCTATTCCGCGCTGGGGGGCCAGCAGCTTTCCTCCACGAAGCCCGGCCGGAGGGCGGGCAGGGCGGGCGGAAGGGACTGGGCCACCTTGGGGTCCAGGGCCCGGGAGGCCAGATCCCGCAGATCGTCCAGGTGGGCGCGAAGCGCGGGGTCCGCGGAGGTCCTGGCTTTGGCGGCGAAGAGGGCCTGGAGGCCCTTGAGCTCGGCGCGCACGGCGGCGCGGGTATCGTCCTGGGGCAGGCCCAGGGGGTAGTTCACGCCGGTGAGGGAGCCGGGCAGGCTGGGGCCCGCGGTGGCGTTCAGCCGCTCGTTCAGCTGTTCCAGATAGGCCCGCTGCAGGTTGCGGCGGTAGGGCTCCACCTTGGTGCCGGCCGTCAGCTCCGTGAAGATGCCGCCGCGCAGATCCGCCAGCAGGTCCCCCACGCGATAGGCCTTGTCGCCGGAGGCCATTTCCTGGGCCTGGAGCCGCGAGGTGCGGGCCCGGTCCAGCAGGGAGCGCAGCACGGCGCGCTGGGCGTTGAGGAGCCGCGTGCCGGGCTCCAGGGGGGTCAGGCGTTCGGTGATGCCCGGCTCGAACATCCAGGTGGGCGTCTTGAAGATCTTTTCGTTGAGGAACTTCACGGCCGCCTGCTGCTGGGCCTTGGGGGCGGCGGTGAAGACGGCGCCGGGCTGTTCCCCGTGCTTGTTCTGGCTGTCGTAGCCGCCGACGATGGCGGCCACGTGGCCCAGCTCGCGGCCCCACTGGCCCCAGGTGGCGGCGTAGAGCTCCTCGAGGTTCTTGTCGTCCTTGCCGGCCTGGATGGCCATGCCCGGCAGCAGCTTCACGAGGCGCTGGATGTTCTTGGTGCCCAGGGCCGTGGCGGCCACGGCGTCGGCGTCGCCCACGGCCTCGGTGTTCTCGCCGTAGTCGCCCAGCTCGGCCTTGGGGGTGCTGAAGCGCAGCCAGGGCTTCGCGTCCTGCGCCTTGGCCCAGGCGTTGAGCGTGGGCAGCTCCTCCTCGGAGGTCTTGGCCCCGGGGATGGGCTCGTAGCCCCACTTCACGGCGAAGATGTCGTAGGGCCCGATCTTGGGGATGAGCAGGGCCGGATCGATCTTGTCCTCGGGCTGCACGAGGTAGTTGAAGCGGCTGTAGTCCATGAGGGTGGCCACGTGGCCCATCTCCTTCAGCCACTTGGCGTCCCGCAGCTTCTCGAAGGGGTAGAGGGAGCTGGACTTCATGGTTAGGCGGAAACCGAAGGGGTGGCCGGAATCTTGGTTGACCACGTAGTCGGCGAGTGAGCCCATGTGGCCGTCGGGCAGGGGCAGCTTCTGGGCCCGGGGGTCCACGGCGCCCACCTGGGTGATGTACCAGTCCCGCTGGAGCTGCAGGATGTTGTGGTACATGACGATGTCCGCATTCAGGATCTCGCCGCTGCGGGGGTCCGAAAGGTGGGGCCCGTAGGCGTTGGCCACCGGCGAGGGCACCCAGCGGATGACGCTGTAGCGCACGTCCTCGGGGTCGAATTCGGGGTCCTCCTCCTTCGTAGGGAAGGGCCGGGCCTGCACGGCGTGCTTGAAGCCCGCGGCCTCAAAGGCCACGTTCCAGGCCTCGACGCCCTTCTTGATGTAGGGCACCCACTGGGCCGGCGTGGCCTTGTCGATGTACCAGACGATGGGCTTCACGGGCTCGCTCAGGGCGGCGGAGGGGTCCTTCTTCTCCAGGCGCCAGCGGGCGATGAGGCGCTCGCGCTTGCTCTCGTGCTCGGCGCTGCTGTAGTCCATGCGGGAGAGGCCGAAGTAGCCCACGCGGTCGTCCATGAGGCGGGGCATCATCACCTTTTCCGGGAGCTGGACCAGGTTGTAGGCCACGGACACGGAGCCGCTGCGGGCTGGGGGCTGGGGCTGGCCCGGGGCGGAGGGCAGGCCGGGGAAGGGGGTGGAGGCCAGGGTGTAGGTGTGGACGGCGTCCACCCGCACGCTGCCGGCGAAGGCCTTGGCGGGGTCCAGGAGGTGGCGGGAGGCGTCCAGGGAGGGGGCGTTCACCACCCGCCGTGCCGTGAAGTCCCCCACCTCGCTGGGGAAGGGCTTGCCCACTTCGATGACCGGGGCTCCGTCCTTGGCGAAGGCCTCCACCGGGAAGGCCATGAGCACCGCGTCCCGCTGGGAGGCCTCCACGGCGGAGGCGATGGGCCGGGAGGGGTCGCTCACGAGGCCATGGGTCACCATCTGGAAATAGACCTTGTTCTCTTTCTGGATGAAGCGCACCACGTCCTCGTTGAGGCTCTTCCCGACGTGGTCGGCTCCGGAGGGCACCTGGGTGGCCGTGGCCACCATGAGGAGCTCCTTGCCCAGCAGCTCCTTGGGGATCTCGAAGTAGTACCTGCCCTTCACCTCGTGCACCTTGAGCAGGCCCGCCTGGGTCTTGGCCTCGGCGGTGATGACCTTGTCGTAGGGCTTGGGCTCGCCGGCCCCGGGGGCGGGCGGGGTGGGGCGGGGCGTGGGGGCCGCGGCGGGAGTCGGAGCCGGGGCCGGGGCCTTCTGGGCCACCAGGAGGGCCCCGAAGGCGCTGAGGAGGGCGGGATGCAGGAGCTTCATGGTTCTTCCTTGAGCGAAGGAAGGCCAATCTAGCATGTGTCGCGGATAGATGCATCGTATTGAGATGTTTTTTGGAGGGAATCCTTCCGGCGATGCCCCTTCAATAGGATCCTGGGGGGGATGCCCCTTCTGCCCTCGCTCGCCGCCCTGTCGGCCCTCGCGGCCATCCAGGCCCATTGGGCCGAGCTCAAACCTTGGCGCTTCTACGTGTTGAAGCCCCTGACGACCCTCCTCATCCTGGCCATCGCCGGGACGGCCCCCCCCTCCCCCTACCGGAACCGCCTTCTGGGGGGCCTGGCCCTGAGCCTGGTGGGGGACGTGTGCCTCATGTTCGAAGGCGAGGGCCCTTTCTTGGGGGGGCTCGGCAGCTTCCTGGTGGCCCACCTCGCCTTCATCTGGGCCTTCATCGGGGCGGCCCCCGCCGGCTCGCCCCCCCTCTGGACCCTGGGCCTGCTGGCCTACGCCCTGCCCTTTTTCGGGTGGCTCCTCCCTAAGACCGGTTCCTTGAAGGGCCCCGTCCTGGTCTACGGACTGGTGCTCCTGGGCATGGCCCTGGCCGCGGCCCGGGGCCACCACGCGGTTTCCAGTCCCCGGACAGTCCGGGCCTTGGCGGGGGCCCTGCTCTTCGTGGTTTCGGATTCCGCCCTGGCGCTGCGGCAGTTCGGCGGGCCCTACCGGGGGGCCCAGCCCCTGGTGCTTTCCACCTACTGGGCGGCCATCGGGTGCCTCGCGGCCTCGGGGTACGGGGCCTGAGGAGGCGCGGGTGCTGGACCTCGACGCCTACCTCGAGCGCATCGGCTACAGCGGCCCCCGGGGGGCGGACCCCGAGGCCCTCTTCGCCCTCCACGAGGCCCACGCCACCCACATCCCCTTCGAGAACCTCGCCATCCAGCTGGGGGAGCTGCCCCTGCGCCTGGACCTGGAGGCCCTCCAGGCCAAGCTGGTGCGCCGCCGCAGGGGGGGCTACTGCTTCGAGCAGAACACCCTTTTCAAGGCGGCCCTGGAGGCCTTCGGCTTCCGGGTGAGACCCTGCGAGGCCCGGGTGCGCTTCCTCACGGAGGAGGTCCTGCCCAGGACCCACATGGTGCTGGTGGTGGTCCTGGGCGATACGGAGCACCTCTGCGACGTGGGCTTCGGGGCCCAGGGTCTGCTCCAGCCCGTGCCCATGGACGGAGCGGAGCACGCCCAGGGCCGGGAGCTCTATCGGGTCGTCGAGGAGGGGGGCCTGCGGGTGCTCCGCACGCTCTACTTCGGCGAATGGAAGGATCTCTACGCCTTCCTGCCGGAGGAACGCTTCCCCATCGATTTCGAAATGGCCAACTGGTACACGAGCACCCATCCGGAAAGCCGCTTCGTGCGCACCCTCACGGCCCAGCGCATCTCGAGGGAGGCCCGCCACATTCTGAGGGGCACCGCCTACGCGGTGATCCGGGAGGGGGTCCTGGAAGGCCGGGAGGTGCTGGTGGACGAGATCCCGGCCCTCCTCCGGGAGGCCTTCGGGCTGGAAGTGCCGGAGGGGGCGCGCTTCAGGGCCTTCGATCAGAACCGGTAGTCCAGCACCGCGTAGGCCCGGAAGCTCTGCTGGAGGATGGCCCCGTTGTAGTAGGTGCCGTCGGCGCTGCGGACGCCGGGGTCGTAGTAGCGCCGGTTGGTGAGGTTGAAGGCGCTCAGGGTGAGGTCCGTCCCGGGAAGGATGCGCTTCCATCCCAGGGCCAGGTCGAAGGTGAGGTAGGCGGGGACGCTGCGGGCCGTGAGGAGGCTGGGATCGTCCCAGCGGGCCGTGTCCCTCGCGGCCACCCAGTGCCCGCGCAGGCTGGCGGTGTAGCGGTCCTGGATTCGCCATTCGGTGCCGAACTGGGCCTGGAGGGGGGCGATGCCGCCGGTGCGGCGGCCCGTGTCCTTGTCCTTGGCGCTGTTGGCCGTGAGGTTCAGGTAGGCGGAACCGCCGGCCCCCAGGTGGATCCGGCTTTCGAGCTCCCCGCCGAAGATCTCGATGGCGCCCCGGTTCTCGAACTTGTTCTTGCCGGGCTGGCCCGGGATGGGGAAGAGATCGATCTTGTTCTCCACCTGGTTGAGGTAGAGGTTCAGCGTGTGCCGCTGGTTCTCCTGGGGGCTGAAAGCATAGGAGAATTCCAGGGTCTGCATCTTCTCGGGCTTGAGGCCCGGGGACTGGAGGGGGCGGGAGGGGTTGGTGGAGTACTTCTTGAAGGCCTGGGGGGCCTGGAAGGCGGTGCCCTCGATGAGCTTGAGGGTGTGGAGTTCCGAAGGCGAATAGATGAGGGCGGCCCGATGGGTCACGAGGTTCCCGAAGCCGCCGGACCCCCCGGCCTCCCAGTTGCGGTCCACCCGCAGGCCCAGGGAGACGGACAGGGGGCGGGAGAGCTCCGCCTGGAGGTTGGCGAAGGCCGCCAGGTCCCGGTCCTCGTGCTGGGGCTTGAAGGCCCAGGGCTGGTCGTCCTCGGTGCGGGTGTAGTAGTTCTCGTAGACCTTGGCGGCCGTGAACTCGCTGCCCAGGATGGCCTGGAGGCCCTTGTCCTGGAAGGTGAACTGGCTGGAGGCCCGGTACTCCCGGTTGAAGAGCTTGTAGTAGATGTAGGGGCCGAAATGGCCCACCTTCTTGAGGCCGGTGGGCCCCGGGTCGCTGCTGTTCCAGTTCTGGCCCGCGGCGCCGAAGTCCGGCTCCTCGGTGGTGGGGTCCAGGGCCGTGGTGCGCATGAGGAGCTGGCTCTTTTCGCTCCACCGCGCGTTGACCCGCCTCTCGTGCTGGAGCTGGACATGGTTTTCGCTGGAGTTCCAGGTGGCCTCCATGAGGGCCTGGGGCGTGGTCCAGCCTTCCTCGCTCATGTCCCGGGACCAGCTCATGGCCTTGAGGGTCCATTCCCCGTAGCCCACGGCCCCCTCGACGAACCAGTTGCGGGTGCCCCGGCCGAAGCGCCCGCTGAAGGGGGTCCAGTAGCCGTTCTTCAGAATCCAGAGCTGGCCCTGGCCCGTGGCGGGGTCCCCCTCGAATTCCGCGTGGGTGACCCCCGCCCGATCCGTGGCCACGTGGGAGGCGAGGGCCGGGAAGTCCAGGTAGTCCGGGCGGAGGCCGTAGTAGCGCTTCCGCCCCGCGTTGTCCGTCCAGGATTCGTCGCTCAGGTCCCGCTCGTCGCTGCGCAGGAAGCGCCCGTTGGCCATCCAGCGCCAGGGCCCCCGGGAACCTCCCAGGTTCAGCTCCAGGGCGCGAGTGCCGTAGGAGCCGCGGTTCAGGCGGATCTCCGCGCCGTCGACCTCCTCGGGGGGCCGGGTGATGACGTTGATGATGCCCCCGATGGCGTTGGACCCGTAGAGGAGGGAGGCTGGGCCGTACATGATCTCGATGCGCTCGATGTTGGTGAGGGGGAACTGCTTCTCGAACCAGGTCACCTGGGCCCAGATATCGTTCTGGATCAGGCCGTCCCACAGGAAGATGAAGCGGTCGGAGTTGGTGCTGCGCTCGCCGCGCATGTAGATCTGGGACCAGTGGCTGCCGAAGCCCTTCTCGAAGTCGAAGCCCGCGTAGTCGTGGAGGACCTCCTCCAGGTCCTGGTAGCCGCGCCGCCGCAGATCCTCCCGGGTGACGATCACCACCTTGGCCGGGGCGCGAAGGGGATCCTGGGAGAAGCCGCTGGCGGTCACGACCGGGGTGGCCAGCAGGCTCTGGAAGGCCTGGAGGCTCCACGGCTCCTTCGGCTCCGAGGGCTCCTGGGCCCCCAGTCCCAGGGCGAAGGAGGCCGCAAGCGAAAGGCAGGTGCGGGGCTTCATGGTCCCCTCCAGAGTTCAGAAGTGGTAGGCCAGCCCCAGGTAGGCCCGGAAGGGGAGCTGAAGGGTGGCGGAGTTGTAGACGGCCCCGTCGGCGGCCCGGACCCCGGGGTCGTAGTAGCGGGCATTGCCGAGGTTGTACAGGTCCAGCCGGAGGTCCAGGCCCGGAAGGGGGTTCCTCCAGGCCAGGGCGAGGTCGAGGGTGAAGTAGGGGTCCACGCGGCCGAGCCCGTAGGGGGTGGTGTTGTAGAGATCGGCGGTTTCGCGCGCGGAGGTGGCGTGGCCCCGGAGGCTCGCGGTCCAGTGCTCCGTCCATTGCAGGTCCACGCCGCAGCGGGCCTGGAGGGGGGCGATGCCCCCGGTTCGCCGCCCGGTGGCCGGGTCCTTGGCCGAGGCCGAGTCCAGGCTGAAGTACAGGCTGGTCCCCTCTCCCAAGCGCCGGCGAAATTCCACCTCGAAACCCTGGATCTTCAGGCGGCCCACGTTCTCGTACTTGGTGGTGCCCGGGCCCGTGGCCACCAGATCGATCTTGTCCTGCACCTCGTTCCGGTAGGCGTTCACGCCCAGGCTCCAGGCCTCGGAGGGCCGAAGCTCCCAACCCACCTCGAAGGACTCCAGCCGCTCCGGGCGCAGGTTGGGGGAGGGCACGGGCCGTGAAATGGCCAGCACCGAATACTTCTTTTGGGGGACGGCGTTCTGGAAGGCCTGGCTTTTGATGAACTTCAGCAACTGGTGCGGGCCCGGCGCCCAGATGATGGCCGCCCGGGACGTGAAGAGGTCCCCGAACCCGCCGGCCTCCCCCACGGTCCAATTGTGGTCGTAGCGCAGGCCCAGGGCCGCCCGAAGGGAGGGGATCAAGGTGCCCTGGAGGTCCCCGTAGAGGGCCCCGTCGCGCTCCTCGTGCTGGGGCGTGTACTTCCAGGGCTGCTGGTCGGTGTTGCGGGTGTTGTAGCTTTCGTAGACCTTGGACCCCGTGAATTCCGTCCCCAGGACGAGGCTGGTCTCCCCCCAGCGCCGGCTGAGCCTTTCACCGGCCCGGACCTCGCTGTCCGATAGCTTCAAGTAGAGATAGGGCTGGAAGCGGGTGACCTTGGGGAGGTCGCCGGAACCCCCGGCGTCCCCGACGCCGAAGGCCTTGTCGCGGCTGAAGCTCTCCCCCTCGGAGCTGGGGTCGATGCCGTTGCTGCGCCAGGTGAAATGGGCCTTGGACTCCCACTCCCCCCAAAGGTCCTTCCGATCCAGGTTCACGGCGTAGGCGAAGCTGTTCCAGTTCTCCCGAAGGCCGGCCTGGGCGGTGTAGCGGGGCTCCTGCTGCTCCTCCCGGTACCATCCCTGGGCTCGGAGCTGCCACCCCCCCCAGCCCGCGAGGCCTTCCATGAACCAGAGGCGGCTGGGCCTCCCGAAGCGGGGGGAGAAGGGCACCTGCCGGCCGTTCTTCATGACCGAGAAGGCCCCGGCGGCGGGATCGTAGTTCCCATTGGCTGCGAGGGCCACCAGGTCCAGGTTTTGGGGCTGAATGCCGTAATAGCGGCGGCGGCCCGAGCGGTCCACCCAGTACTCGTCGTTGAGGTCCCTTTCGTCGCTGGCGAGGTAGCGTCCGGTGAAGGAGGCCTTGAAGTCCCCCCAGGCGCGGCCCATGGCCACCTCCGCGATGCGGGTGGCGTAGGGGCCCCCCCACAGTTCCAGATGGACCCCATTCAGGTCCTCGGGCCGTCGGGTGATGACGTGCACGATGCCGGACATGGCGTTGGTGCCGTAGAGCAGGGAGGCCGGCCCGTAGAGGATCTCCACGTGCTCGATGGCGCTCATGGGGAATTGGCGCTCCAGCCAGGTGACGTTTCCGTGCAGGTCGTTCATCACCAGGTCGTCCCAGAGGAAGAGGAAGCGATCCGAATCATTGGTGCGCTCCCCCCTCATGTAGATCTGGGACCAGGTGGTGCCCATGCCCTTTTCGAAGTTGAAGCCCGCCAGGTCGTGGAGGGCCTCTTCGAGGTCCTGGTAGCCCCGGCGGCGGATCTCCTCTCCGGTGATCACCACGATCTTCGCGGGGGCCTCCCAGGGTTTCTGCAAGAGGAGGCTGGCCGTGACCACCGGGGTCTGGAGCAGGCTCCTGAAGTCCTTCAGGCTGAAGGGCCCCTCCTCTGCCGAGGGCTCCTGGGCCCCGCAGGGTGCGACCAGCAGGACCGTTAGGAGGAATCGCGAAAGACGGGCGTCCATGGGCCCTCCCGAGTTTCCTCCTCCTCAACGGCTCCCGGGGCGGGGACCTGAGTTCTGGGCTGAGGGCTCAGTGGTACAGGGGCATGCGCTCCCGCTTCCAGGCCCGGATCCCGCCCTTCAGCACGTAGATCCAGGTGAAGCCGTTCTCCCTCAGGAGGTTGTAGATCAAATAGGCGCGCTTGTCCGTATCGTCCACGATGATGATCGGGCGGGGCTCCTTGCTCCGGAACTCCTCCATGCGCTGGCGGACCTCCGCGAAGGGGATGGGGAGGGCGCCGCGGAGGTGGCCGGTCTTCCCGCGGTAGTCCTCCGGATCGCGGATGTCCAGGATCAGGGGATTGTTGGACATGATGATCTCTTCCACCTGCAGGGGATCCAGGACGCCCTGTTTGCCCCGGGCCCGCCAGGAGGCCGCCCATTTGGGGGCGATGATCACCAGCAGGGCCAGGATGCAGAGGGCCGCGATGGCGGAGGGATAGGCGGTTTCCGGTCGGAGGTACCAGGGTTGGGAGGCCGCGTCGGGGGACTGGACCAGCAAGATCGCGGGAATCATGGTGACCTCGGAGGCATTGCCCGCATTATGGTGTAGAGAGGTTTGAAATGCAGGTGCGAAGCGGAGGTATTTTCCGGGTCCTCCTCCCGGGCGTCCTACTCCTGGCTGCGGGGTGCGGGTCGGACCGCAGCGGGGACAGCTTCTCGGTGAATCCCCCCGTGCCCATGGTGGTGGTGGGGGAGAGGCTCTCCCTGAGCGCCCTGCCCCTGGAGGAGCTCTCTGGCGAGATCGAGTGGGAGGTGATGGAACCCAACGGGGGGGCCCTTCTCCATAGCCAGGGTAGGACGGTGACCTACATCGCCCCCGGGGCGGCGGGGACCTACCATCTGCGGCTGCGGGGGACGAAGGTCGGCGGCGGGGGCGTCCGTCAGGACCAGACCATCACGGTGAGGCCCGTGGCCCACCTGGAGCCGGCCTCCATTTCGGTACCCCGTGGGGGCAGCGTCCAGTTCGCCTTCCGGCAGCGGGGCCTGGCCCGCAGCGGCGTCATCTGGTCCGTGGAAGAAGGGGAGGGGGGAACGGTGTCCTCGGAGGGCCTCTACCAGGCCCCCGCGGCCCGAGGCACCTACCACGTGTTCGCCACCAGCTTCGAGGACAAGAGCGTGGCGGTTTCCGCCACGGTGACGGTGCAGTAGCTCAGATGGCGCCCTTCTCCGATCGCTTCAGGGTGAGCTCGAGCACGAAGGTGGCCACGGGCTCGTAGGAGCCGTCCGGATTCCGGACGGCGGCCTGGAGGTTCACCAGCTCCCCCAGGCGCTCGGAGGAGGCCAGGGTGCGCTCCACCAGGTCCCGGACCTTCTGGCCCTCCTCGCAGATGAAGTAGACGTCCGATTCCGGCCGCTTGAGGAATTCGGCCCGAAAGGACTTGAAGACCAGGGAGACCTTGGCCTGCCGGCGCCGGATCTGCTCCACCGCCATGATGCCCCCGGCGCAGTCCGCGCCGATGGCCATGGCCCCGAAGTACATCGAGCCCAGGTGGTTCTTGGTCCGCCAGCCCAGGGGAATGCGGACGACGCAGCGGGACTCGCCCAGCTCCATCACCCGGGGCCGCGTCCAGGCCAGCAGGGGAATCTTCCACCAGCCCAGCAGGCGCATGTAGACCGTCATCTTGAACAGCTCGAACCCCGCCCCCATGCCTCCCTCCGATGTGGGACGACTATACTCCGCAGGGCCAGGGCAGTCCCATCCGCTCCAGGAGGGCCCGGAAGGCCTCCGGCAGGGGGGCCTCCACCTCGATGCGGCGCCCGTCGCCGGGGTGGTCCACGGCCAGCTTCCAGGCGTGGAGCATGGGGTGGGGGATGGGCACCGGCGGACGGGGGGCCCCGGGCCGAAGGCCCTCGTCCGGGGCCAGCCACTGGCCGGCCCCACCGTAGAGGGGGTCCCCCAGGAGGGGGGCCCCCAGGTGGGCCAGGTGGACCCGGATCTGGTGGGTGCGGCCCGTGAGGAGCTGGCATTCCACCAGGGCCAGGCCCGCCGCCCGGGCCAGGACCTTGAGGCGGGTCTGGGCGGCGCGCCCCTCGGGATGGATGGTCATCTTCATGCGGTCCACCCGGTGTCGGGCGATGGGGGCGTCCACCAGGAGGGAGCCGAGCTCCGGCAGCTTCCGGGAGAGGCGGCAGAGGGCCAGGTAGCGCTTGTCCACGGTGCGGGCCTTGAACTGGGCCTGGAGCTGGGCCTGGGCCTCCCGGTCCTTGGTCAGGGCCAGGCAGCCCGTGGTGTAGCGGTCCAGCCGATGCACCAGGCCCGGCCACAGGGGGGCCGGGAACTCCTCGTCCCCGGGTTCCGTCTCCTCTTCCGCCAGGGTCGGTTCCGGTCCCCGGTCCTGGAGGCGGCCCAGCAGGGCGTTGAGCACCGTGCCCTGGGCGTGGCCCGGGGCCGGGTGGACCACCATGCCGGCGGGTTTGTCCACGATCCAGAGGCGCTCGTCTTCGAAGAGGGTGGGCAGTTCGACGCGCTCGGGCTCGGCGTGGTGGCCCGGCGGGGGCAGGGGGGGCAGTTCCGTGGAGATGGTGCTCCCGGCCCGCACCTTCTGGCCCGCCTTGGTGGCCGGGGCCCCGTCCACCAGGACCCGGCCCTCGGCGATCCATGAGGTCCATCGGGTGCGGGGGATCTCCGGGTGCATTTCCGTGAGGAAGCGGTCCAGGCGGGGGATCTCGGAGTCGAGGTGGTGCTCCATCAGACCGCCTCGGCCTGGGCCCGGGGGCGCCGCCACAGGAGGTAGGCCGCGAAGCCCGCGGCCACGAAGCCCAGGGCCGTGAGCCTGCCGGTGGAAAGCCAGGGTTGGTTCAGCCAGAAGCCCCGCACCTGGTCCCCCCGCCAGATCTCGGTCACCATGCGCCCGATGCCCTCGGCCACGAAGTAGACCGTGAGCAGGAAGCCCTTGTAGGGCCGCTTCCGGCGGGCGAGGAGGAGGAGGCCCACCACCGCCAGGTTGGCGGCCAGGGTGTAGAGCTGCACCGGGTGGAGGGGCACGCCCAGGGGGGTGCCCTGGCTGGCGGCGTC
Organism: uncultured Solibacteraceae bacterium; assembly: GCA_964434895.1. Taxonomy (GTDB): domain Bacteria; phylum Acidobacteriota; class Holophagae; order Holophagales; family Holophagaceae; genus CAYSXG01. The sequence goes on from CAYSXG010000012.1 coordinate 14,487, forward strand.
GGGGTTGGTGAAGGTGATGGCCCAGGGCGCGTCGCAGTGGGTGCCGTAGCAGCAGCCTGCGAAAAAGCAGCCCAGGCGCCCGATGCCCTGGCCCAGGGCCACCCCGGGCAGGACGGCGTCCGCGGTTTCCCGCACCGGCAACCGGAGCCGGCGCATGGACACGAAGTAGGCGATGGCCCCGGCGATGATGCCCCCGTGGATGGCCCCGCCGGAGCGCAGGGTGTCCATGGTGAAGACGCTGGCCAGGGTCGCCCCGTTCATGAGGTCCACCACCACCATGAGCAGCTTGGCCCCCAGGATGCCCGCCAGGAGCAGGTTCACGGAGAGCTCGGTGATGGCTTGGGGATCCAGCCCGTCCAGGCGGCCCTGGCGCTTGGCCAGGGCCAGGGCGGAGAAGAAGGCCAGGGCCATCATCAGGCCGTAGGTCCCCACGGGGAAGGAGCCGATGCGGAAAAGGATGGGATGCATGTCAGGGTCTTCCGTCGAATTCGCGCAAGCGCATGGGGGGGAGGTCCAGGGAGGTGATCTCGAAGCTCAGCACCTCTCCGTAGGGTGTCAGCAGGGGCTTCAAACGTTCCGCCACCAAGGGGCGAAAGGGGCGGTAGAAGTCCTGGGAGAGGAGGGCCTTGGGCTTCCCGACGAGGCGGAATTCCCGGCGGCCCTGCTCGCGGATCTCCAGGAGGCGAGCCTTTTCCAGGTGGGGCTCCACCAGGGCCAGGACTTCGTCCCGCCCGGCGGGGGGCAGGGGGCCATGGTCCCCGGGGCCCGCGGGAAGGTGGGGCTTCACCCGCAGCACCCGCCAGGCGGTCCATCCCGTCGTGCCCACCGCCAGGGCGAGCAGGATCAGGGAGAGGATCGTGAGGCGGCGCTCCGGGCCCCGTTCCTCCCGGGGAGGGGGGCCTTCGGGGCTCGGAGGGGCAGGGCGCATGGTTTGTACCGGAAGGGGTTTGGCTCGACACTGGGTGGGGAGGCAGCCCATGGCCCAACCATCCGAAGACCGGTCCCGGGGACAAAGGAGCATGACCGCGGCAGAACTGGCGGAGCGGCTGGGGGGCGCCCTGCGCCATTGTCCCGAGAATCGGACGGTTTCGGAAGTGCGGCCCCTGGACGAGGCGGGGGCCCAGGACCCCTCCTTCCGCCACCAGACCCGGTACCCCGCCAAGGGCCGGGCACACCAGGCCAGCGC